>SVPM01000014.1 GCA_015065865.1 Oscillospiraceae bacterium
TAACTGTAACGCCGTCAAGCCGATCATACGCACACTATACGCCGTGGGACGCTTGGAGTGCCGGAGATACACAAAAGCGTGAAATCAATATAGCAAGCGGAACACTAAACAGACCGCTTGAAGCTACCTCTGTTGAACATCTTGAATTTATACAATTTCATTCTTAAAGAATACATATCGTCAAAACACAATACGTTTCTTTCTCCTGTATTAAAGGTGTCACCTAAACATATTGCACAGGTCGGCTTACATCCTTTGTCATGGGCTTTGATTTATTACATCATATCATCTTCCGTTTTTGATTGCAACATTTTTCATTGACACGTTCTCGGCACCTCGGTATAATTGAATACAACAAGAGAAAACGAGGTGGCGTATGAACTATCGAAAACTCGGCAACACCGACATCACGGTGAGCGAAATTTCGCTCGGCTGTGAGCATTTGCAGGGCAAGGATTACAACACGGTCAAAACGGTGATCGACACGGCGCTGGACGTCGGCATCAACTTTCTTGACGTCTTTATGAGCGAACCGCACGTCCGCACCAACATCGGCAAAGCATTGGCGGGCCGCCGCGAAAAAGTAGTCATTCAAGGTCACGTCGGCGCTTGTTGGGTGAACGGGCAATACAAAGTCAGCCGCGATATCGATGAATGTGTAACGGCGTTTGAGGACTTGCTCACACGATTGCAGACCGACTACATCGACATCGGTTTTATCCACTTTGTGGATAAAGAGACCGACTGGGACAGCCTGCCCGACAGCGCCATGATGCGGTATGTGCTCTCCTTAAAAGAAAAAGGGATCATCCGCGCGGTCGGTATGAGTTCGCACGATCCCGTTACCGCCAAAAAAGCGGTGGAAAGCGGCCTTATTGACGTGCTGATGTTCTCGCTCAACCCTGCCTACGACCTTGTTCCGAAAGAACAGGATATGATCGCGCTGTTCGATGAAGTGCTTGCGGGGAAAACGCAAGATTATTCGGCGCTCACACTGGAAAACGCGCGGGCGGAACTGTACCGCACCTGCGAAGAACGCGGCGTTGCCATCACCGTGATGAAAGCACTGGCAATGGGCACCCTGCTTTCGGCCGAGCGCTCCCCCTTGGGTGTTGCCATGACGGCGGCGCAGTGCATTCACTACGCCCTCACCCGCCCTGCCGTTGCCGCCGTCATGGTGGGCCTGCAAACGGTGGAAGAAGTGCGCGCGGCTGCGGCGTATTACGACCTTGCGGAGGAAGAACGGGATCCCACCGCCGTGCTCGGCGGGCTCGGCATGTTCAACGCAAGCGGTCTTTGTATGTACTGTAACCACTGCCTCCCCTGTCCGCAAAAGATCGACATTGCCGCCGTAAACAAATATCTGGACTTGGTGGAACTGGACAAACGCCCTGCCGACAGTGTCGGCGCGCATTATTCCGCGCTGACCGCCACCGCCGCAGACTGCACCCAGTGCGGTATTTGTGAAACGCGCTGTCCGTTTCACGTGGCCGTGCGCGAGCGCATGAAACACGCAAACGACCTATTCGGAAAATAACGCTCAAGCGGGTGGGAGTATATCCCACCCGCTTTTGCTTTTTTTCTTGCCTTTTCTTGACAAATTTTCTTGACAAACCCAATACCTCGTGTTATGATGTATTACGCAAAGGGAGGTATACTATGGATGTTCAGTTGAAACGCGGACTGTTGGACGTCTGCGTATTGGCGGCGATCAAAAACGAAGACTCCTACGGATACAAGATCATTAAAGATATGAAGCCGTACATCGCGCTGTCCGAATCCACCTTATATACCGTTTTAAAACGGTTGGAGATGGGGAAACTGCTGACCGTCCGCACGGCGGAGCACGGCGGCAGACTGCGGAAGTATTACCGCATCACCGACGAGGGACGGCAACGCATTGAGGATTTTAAATCCGAGTGGAACGAAATGATCTCGATATATCAATTTATCAGCAAGGAGGGGGATAACCATGACTAAACTCCAATTTCTTTTGTTGCTGCACGAAAAACTGGCGCACCTACCGCCGGACGACGTGGAAGAACACCTGAATTTTTACAGCGAAATGATCGAGGACCGCATGGAAGAAGGGCTTTCGGAAGAGGAGGCCGTGGCGGCGGTCGGCGACGTGGATGAGATCGCCGCACAGATTGCTGAAAACCTGCCCCCCAGTGACAAGCCCGCTAAGCAACCGCGGCGTCTTAAGGCGTGGGAGATCGTGTTGCTGGCGGTCGGCTCCCCCGTGTGGGTGTCGTTGCTGGTCGCCGCGGCGGCGGTGGCGGCGGCGCTGTACGTATCACTGTGGGCCGTCATCGTATCGCTGTGGGCCGTGTTTGGTTCGCTGGTCGGGGGCGGCTTTTGCGGTGTTGCGGTCGGCGTGGGGTGGCTGTTGAGCCCCACCCCGCTCACAGGCTTCGCTTTGCTGGGCGCAGGGCTCGCGTGTGTCGGATTGTCGATCCCCTTCTTTCTCGGTTGCCGCGCGGCGACCGTCGGCACGTTGCGACTGACGCGCCGCCTGTTGCGGCGCCCCGCAACCGCGTGGGATAAACCGCACAAACGCGTAAAAACTTGGTGTATTGCGGCCGCCGTACTGTGTTTGGTCGGGGTCGGCGCTTTTTTAGGAAGTATGACGGCAATGGGTTGGAATTTTACACGGCTTTCTACCGAAAAGTATGAAACGAACGACCATCGCATAACCGAAGATTTTAAGGCAATATCCATCACTACCAACACCGCCGACATACAGCTTGTGCCCGCGGAAGACGAAACAGTTTCGGTACGCTGCTGTGAATCGAGCAAATTGAAACACACCGTTTCGGTGGAAAACGGGACCCTGTGTATTGCGGTTGCGGACACGCGTAAATGGTACGACTATATCGGCATCCATTTCGGAACGCCGAAGATCACGGTATCTTTGCCGCAGGGAGATTACGGCGCGCTGTCGATCACTACCGACACGGGTGCGATAACCCTACCGAAAGCGTTCGCTTTTCAGAGCATACGCACAAAAGGGAGCACCGGTAACGTGACCGTTCTCGCATCGGCTGTCGAAGAGATGCGGATTCGAACGAAAACCGGCAACATTTGCCTCGACGGCGTAAGCGCCGACTCGCTTGACCTTTCGGTTTCCACGGGAAAAGTGACCGCTTCACACGTGACCTGTAACGGGGCTGTCACCATCGGCGTTTCCACCGGCAAAACGCACCTTGCAAACGTGCGGTGCCAAAGCCTCGCCTCCGGCGGCAGCACAGGCAACCTTCGCTTGACCGACGTGATCGCCGCCGCCGATCTCACCATTGAGCGCACCACGGGTGACGTGGTACTTGACGGGTGTGATGCGGCAGAGATCACGGTCATAACGGATACGGGGGACGTTTCGGGAACCCTGCTTTCGGACAAAGTATTCCTCGTTTCGACCGATACGGGACGGGTGGACGTTCCGAAGTCGATCTCCGGCGGACGGTGTGAGATCAGCACCGATACGGGCGACGTGCGGTTGCAGACGCGGTGAGGCGATATTTTCGGCATAGTATAAGAATCTTCTTTGTTTTCAGTTCCATTGTAATCGGTCTGTTTTTGTAAAAATACCGACCTTGCACACGAAGGCGCCGCGTGGTATACTGAAACGGACGAGGGAGGTCCGTTTATGAAGATTTTAAACATTGGCTCCTGCAACATTGATTACGTATATGCGCTAGACCATATCGTGGTGCCCGGTGAAACCGAAAACAGCACCCGTATGGACGTTTTCGCCGGCGGAAAAGGGCTGAATCAGTCGATTGCCGCCGCACAGGCAGGCGGTGAGGTTTATCACGCAGGTTGCGTGGGAAACGATGCCGAACTGTTGACCGACACGTTGAAAGCGGCGGGTGTAGATATCTCCTTTTTACAAACGGTGGAGGCTAAAAACGGCTGTGCCATCATTCAGGTCAGCCGCACGGGTGAAAACGCCATTTTTCTGCACGCCGGCTCCAATGCGATGGTGGATCGCCTGTTAATCGACCGTGTGCTGTCCGCCTTTTCGGCGGGGGATCTTTTGTTGCTTCAAAACGAGATCAGCAACGTGCCGTATATTGTGGAGCGCGCCCACCAAAAGGGGTTACGCATTCTGTTCAACCCCTCCCCCATCAACGAGCAGATCGGCGCGGTAGACCTCAAAAAACTGGATTACCTCATCTTGAACGAACGGGAAGTGCAGGCGCTTGCCGACAGCAACCACCCCGATGAAGCGTTGGAGATCTTGCGGCAAGCACACCCCACCCTCGGTATCGTGTTGACACTCGGCGAAAAAGGCTGCCTGTTTGCACGAGGGGACCAGATCCTGTTTCAATCCTCTTTTCTTGTGGATGCGGTGGACACCACCGCCGCGGGCGACACGTTCACAGGATATTTCGCGGCGGGATTGGCGCGGGAGGAGGATATGGGAAGCGTGCTGAGAACCGCCACGGCTGCCGCCGCGATCGCGGTATCCCGCCACGGCGCGGCGCCCTCTATCCCGCCCCGCGAGGAGGTGCTGCACACCTTGCCGACGTTGCAGGCGCGTTGTGTGAGCAACCGTGCGGAACAACAACGCAGCGAGATCGAACGGTATTTCGCCGCCCATCTGCAGGATGCCTCCTTGAGCGGCCTTGCCGCACGACTGGGATACTCCACGGTATACACCGGCGCGCGGGTGAGCGACCTGATGGGCGACACCTTTACCGCACTCCTGCAAAAGAAGCGGTGCGCCGCCGCCGCAAAGATGCTGCGCGAAAGCGACCTTTCGGTGGCGGAGATCATCCGCGCGGTGGGATATGAAAACGAGACTTTTTTTCGCAAAACCTTTAAGGCGTTGTACGGTGCAAACCCGCTCGCCTACCGTAAACGACAGATCGGCTAAATTTTCCCTCTTGCATTTTTTCGAAAAATCTTCTATACTGTTCTTGATAAAAGCAAAGGAGGATACTGCAATGAAAAAGACGATCTGCAAAGTCGAGTACGACACCGACACCGCGATATTCGTTGCCAAATACGTGGAAGGCCTGTGGGGCGACCCCAAAGGCTTTGAAGAATGCCTGTTCCAAACCGAAAGCGGCAAATTCTTCTTGTACGTCAACGGCGGCGAAGAATCCGAGCACGCGGGCGAAAACATCACCCGTATGTCTGCGGCGCGTGCCGAAGCGTGGCGTGCCGAACGCGGTGTGTAATACCGCGCATCCGTTCAGAAACAAAAAAACAGTCGCGTGAACCGAACCGTCGTTCACGCGACTGTTTTTTGTTTTTTTATTTTGCCGTCCACGTGCTGCGGGAAAGCAATACCAGTATGGGAAAGATCTCCAAACGTCCCGCCAACATATCCACAATCAGCACCAGTTTGGATAGCACACCGTATCCGCCGAAATTGCAAGTGGGGCCGACCGCTTCAAAACCGGGGCCGATGTTGTTAAAGCAGGCGATCACCGCGGAGAAGTTGGTTGTGACCGAAAAATTGTCCAACGATACCAACAGAAAACTGATGACCAAAATAAGCGCGTATGCCACCAAATAAATAGTGGTGTTATGGATCACCGCTTCGTCCGCCTTACGTCCGTTAACACGCACCGTTTCCACACGGTGGGGATGCAACATACGCCGCAGATTGCGATACAGGCCTTTGATAAGCAACAACACGCGTCCGCATTTCAAGCCGCCGCCCGTACTTCCCGCACAACAGCCCGTAACCATCAACGTGAGCAGTATGGCTTTGGAAAAGGAGGGCCACAGATCAAAATCCGTAGTGGCAAACCCCGTGGTCGTGATAATGGAAGATACTTGAAACGCCGCGTGACGCACCGTTTCGCCGAGCGAGGGATACAGCGAGCGGACGTTCCACGCGATCAGCAGAATACTGCCGACCACCAACCCGATGTACAAGCGCAATTCCTCGTCTTTAAACAACACACGGAATCGCCGCAACAACAACAGATAATAACACGCAAAATTCACGCCGAACAGCAACATAAACACCGTGGTGACGTTTTGCAAGTAGGGCGAATACCCCGCAAGACTGTCGTTTCGCACACCGAAACCACCCGTGCCCGCCGTGCCGAAGGCGGTACACACGGCATCAAAAAGCGACATATTGCCACACAGCAAAAACACGACGTTCAGCACCGTAAGCAGAATGTACATACCGTATAAAATAACGGCCGAATCGCGCATACGGGATACCAGCTTGTCCACCTGCGGACCTGTGGATTCCGCACGCAACAAGTGCACCGCAAAGCCGCCGCGGCGTGCGTTGGTGGGGATCACCGCCATCACAAACACCAGCACGCCCATACCGCCGAGCCAGTGGGTGAAACTGCGCCAATACAGCGCCCCGCGGGAAAGTGCTTCCACATCAGCAAGAATGGTCGCACCCGTAGTGGTAAAGCCCGAGACCGTTTCAAACAACGCGTCAATAAAATAGGGTATTTCCCCCGAAAGCACGAACGGCAAGCAACCGAACACACTCATCAGCACCCAGCTTACCCCCACGCACACCAGCCCTTCGCGCGCGTAAAACCCGCGCGTGGCACGGCGGGAGAACAGCAAAAATACCGCCCCCACGACCAACGTGCTCGCAATGGTAAGCAAAAACGCCTGTGCCGATCTTGCCGCACCGTCAACCAAACACAGGATCAGCGGGGGGATCATAAATATCGCTTCAACCGCCAGAATACTACCCATAAGGCGGCCCATCATTTTATAATTCATACCCTGCGTCCCCGCTCATTCAAAAATGTCATTCAACTGGTGGATAATACGGTCCTCCCCGCTGACCACCACCACCGTGTCACCCTTGGTAAACATACTGTTACCGTCGGGGATCGCGATCGAGCCGGCGTGGGAGATGCCCACCACCAGCACACCGCGGCGCAACTTCAACTCGCGCAACGGCACGCCGCAAAAGCGGGTCTTTTCGTCCACCACGAATTCCGCCGCTTCCACCTGCCCGTCGGCGATCAAATGAACAGACAGTGCCGCACCCGTCTGGTTTTGCATCGCACGAACATACTGCACGATGGTGTCGGTGCACAACTCTTTCGGGCAGACCACACTGCCGATGGGCAGACTGCTGAGCAACGCGTTGGTGCCCATCCGCCCCATTTTGGTGATCACTTGCGGTACGCCGCGCGAATGGGCAAACAGCGACATGACCACGTTCAACTCGTCCAAACCCGTGAGGGAAACAAACGCTTCACAATCTTCCAACCCTTCGCTTTCCAAAAGGTCGTGATTGCTGACGTCGCCGCACAATACCGATACCCGCGGTAATAACTCTGCCAATTCTTCGCACCGTTCGCGGTTGTATTCAAATATCTGCACCGCCACGCCGCTCTTTTCCAACTGCTTGGCGAGATAGTAACTCACGTGGCCGCCGCCCGCCAACATCACGCGCCGCGCGCGGTGGGAGATATACCCCAAATTGCGTAACAGGGCGGACAGGTTGTTGGTGGTCGCGGTGACAAACAAGCGGTCACCCGCCTGCACCACAAAATCACCGGCCGGAATGATGGCGGAATCACCGCGCAACACCGAACAGACCAGCACGCGGCATTTTACCAACCGACCGAGTTCCGTCAGCGGTACGTTGCACAGTTTGCTGTCCGCCTCCACTTGCAGTTCCACAATCTCCATACGTCCTTTGGCAAAGGTTTCGCGTTTTAAGAAGCCGGGGAATTTGAGCAAACGTTCAATTTCCGCCGCCGCCTGCATTTCGGGGTTGATGATCATCGACAAACCGAACACGCCGCGCATGGCATATGCCTGCTCACGGTATTCGGGGTCGCGGATACGCGCGATGGTGTGCAACTTCGGGTTTAAGGTGTGTGCCGTCATACAGCACAGCAGGTTGACTTCGTCCTTGCCCGTGGCGGCAATCAGCAGTTCCGCCGATTCCACCTCTGCTTCCCGCAACACCGCCGCCGACGCCACGTTTCCGCGCAGGGAGATCACGTCATACGCCTCTACGCCGCTACCCAGCACATACGGATCTTTATCGATCAAGGTCAAGTCGTGTCCTTCACGCGACAGCTGTTTTGCCAACGCCGCGCCGACCTTCCCCACACCGCAAATCAAGATTTTCAACACGATTCCCCCTCGTATACGTTAGCATCAGTATAGCACAACGGTGCGAAAATAACAAGCCCCAAAGCAATCGTTAAAAAAGCGACCGCACGGCAGTGGCCGTGCGGTCGCTGGTTTTTCATCAGTTGGTGTAGTTATCGAAGTAGCCTTGGATCAGCACGACGGGAGTGCCTTTATCGCCCGAACCGGAAGTCAAATCACACAACGAGCCAATAAGGTCGGTCAGGCGGCGGGGGGTGGTGCCCTCCGACGTCATATCCCCTACCAGATCGGATTTCTTTTCGCGGATCTTCTGCTCGATCGCGTTTTTCAGCGCTTCGCCCGACAGTTCCGCAAAATCGTTATCCGCCAGATACTTCAGTTTCAACTCGTTCGGCGTGCCTTCCAAGCCGGCCGTGTAGGCGGGGGAAACGCACGGATCCGCGAGTTCCCAAATCTTACCCACCGGATCTTTAAACGCACCGTCACCGTACACCATCACTTCGATGCACTTGCCGGTAGCGGCAAGCAAACGCTTTTGGATATCTTCCACCAGACCCTGACACTCACGCGGGAACAGTTTGATCGAATCTTCGGTTGCCTTGTTGGAACCGAGCAAGCCGAACTGTTCGTTACAGCCGCTGCCGTTCACGGGCGCGGAGAGGATCTCGTCCAGTCCGAACACCTTTTCTGCACCCGCCGCACGAAGCAGGCGCTTGGTACGCACACGGGTGTGGATATCGCACGGGAGCACGTTTTTGGTGTAGTTCAGCACCGCACGCGGGTCGTTCGCAAACACGATCTCGCATTCGGCTCCCGCCGCACGAACGACCTCCTCATAATACCCGACATAGTCGATGTTGGTGAAGGGGTGACGGTTATCCCCGAACAGTTCGCGATAACGGGGCAGATCCAGCACGTCGCTGTAGGGGTTGATGCCGGCGGCATCCAGCTGATCAAAGGACACCAGTTCGTTGCCCACTTCATCGGAGGGATAGCTGAGCATCAGAACCACTTTCTTCACGCCCATCGCGATACCCTTCAAACAAATGGCAAAGCGGTTGCGGGAGAGGATCGGGAGGATCACACCTACCGTGGCATCCGCACCGAACTTGGCTTTCACGTCGTCCGCGATATCCTGCACGGTGGCATAGTTGCCCTGTGCACGCGCCACGATGGATTCGGTCATTGCCACCACGTCACGGTCACGCAGAGAAAAGCCTTCGCTTTCGGCGGCTTCCAATACCGAGGCGGTCACAATGGCGGCCAGATCATCCCCCTCACGAATGATGGGGCAACGCACGCCGCGGGATACCGTACCGATCTTTCTTTCCATATAATTCACAAACCTTTCTGTCAGAAAAACGTTGCGTAGTTAAAGTTCCTTAACAGTAGGGTGAGCAGTGAAAACCGTACCCGCCGCGAAGCGGGATATTTCGGTGCTTTTGGCTTCACCTGTGCTCGCAAGGCGTGAGCATTACTTCGCCCGACTGAAACACAGCCAATACGGTGGTATCGGCGAGTATTTTAACAAAGGATGAGCGAAAATCCGCCTTTCCAAAACGGAATTCGGATTTGATTGCTCACCCTAGTATTATACGCACTTTTTTATGGATTGTAAAGATTATTTTCTAAAAAATTTCACACAAGGCAAGAAAAACAATTTGTGTAATCCGCTGAACTCGCTCACAAACCTTGACAGCGGCGTTTCATAAGGAGTATAATCATAAAAATACCCTACGTAAGGAGAGGACCCCGTTTTTATGTTTAAAACCATTCTGAAAAGTCTGCGGGAATACAAACGCCCCTCCATCGCAACGCCGCTTTTGGTCAGTTGCGAGGTGGTGCTTGAATGTATCATTCCCTTTTTGATCGCCGACTTGGTGAATGCGGTCAAGGCAGGTGCGCCGATGTCCACCCTGTGGACTTACGGCGGTATCCTCACCGCCATGGCACTGCTTTCGCTGACGTTCGGCACGTGGGCGGGGTTCACCTGTGCAACCGCCTCTTGCGGTCTGGCGCGCAATCTGCGGCGCGACTTGTTTCACAGCGTGCAGGGGTACTCGTTTGAAAACATCGACCGCTTTATGACCTCCTCGCTGGTCACGCGTATGACCACCGACGTGAGTAACGTACAGATGGCGTATATGATGATCATCCGCACCGCCATTCGTTCTCCGCTGATGCTGATTTTCGCGTTCTTTATGGCGTTCCGTATGGGCGGACGTATGGCGTGGATCTTTCTGTTCGTTATCCCCGTGCTCGGTACGGGTCTGTTTTTGGTGGCACGCAGCGCCATGCCGCTGTTCCGCCGCGTGTTTAAGAAGTACGATAACCTAAACGGCTCGATTCAGGAAAACATCAAAGGGATGCGGGTGGTCAAATCCTTTGTGCGGGAAGAATACGAGCAGAAGAAGTTTGACCGCACCGCCGAGGAAGTGTGTGCCGATTTCACCCGCGCGGAACGCATCGTGGTGCTGAACAATCCGCTGATGCAGTTTTGTCTGTATGCGGTGATGGTGTTCACCCTCTCCTACGGTTCTTATACCGTCATCACCTCGCAAGGCCTGCTTTTAGACGTGGGACAACTTTCCGCCCTGCTCACCTACGGTTTTATGATGCTGTCGAGTTTGATGATGCTGTCGATGGTGTTTGTGATGATCACGCTGGCGGGGGAATCCGCCAAACGTATTGCCGAGGTGCTGAGCGAGCAAAGCACCCTGCAAAGCCCCGCAAATGCCGTGACGACGGTGGCGGACGGTTCGATCGACTTTAACGGCGTTTCGTTCAAGTATTCGCAGAAAGCCAAACGTCCCGTGCTCGAAAACATCAACCTCTCCATTCGCTCGGGTGAGACCATCGGTATCATCGGCGGCACGGGTTCTTCCAAATCCTCCCTCATTCAACTGATCTCCCGCTTATACGACGTCACCGAAGGCACCGTGCGCGTGGGCGGTGTGGACGTGCGCGAATACGATCTGGATTCCCTGCGTAACGCCGTGGCGGTGGTTCTGCAGAAGAATATGCTGTTTTCGGGGACGATCAAGGAGAATCTGCGCTGGGGCAACCCCGATGCGACCGACGAGGAGTTGGCGGAAGCGTGTCGGCTTGCCTGTGCAGATGAATTCGTGCAGTCCTTCCCCGATGGATACGACACTTATATCGAGCAGGGCGGCACCAACGTGTCGGGCGGTCAAAAACAGCGGTTGTGCATCGCCCGCGCACTGCTCAAAAAGCCGAAGATCCTCATTTTGGATGACTCCACCAGCGCAGTGGACACCAAGACGGACGCACATATCCGCCGCGCGATGCGGGAATTTATTCCCGCCACCACCAAGATCATCATCGCACAACGGACCGCTTCGGTGGAAGATGCCGACCGCATTCTGGTGATGGACGGCGGACGTATCGTCGCGGTGGGTACCCATCGCGAACTGCTCGCTTCCTGCGACATCTACCGTGAGATCTACCATTCGCAAAACACGGCGGGAAAGGAGGCGGCACAATGAAACCCAAAGCAAAAAAAGGCACGATGCGCCGCCTGCTCCGTGAGATCCTTGCATTTTATCCCGTGCTCATCCCCGTAACGGTGGTATGCATTCTGTTCAGTGCGATCGTCAGTTCGGTGCCTTCGATCTTTATGCAAAACGTTATCGCGCAGATCGAACTGCACGCGGCGGCCGGCAACTGGGCGGCGGCACGCGGGCCGATCCTTTCGATGGTTGGTTTGCTCGCCACCTTCTACGTGCTCTCGCTGATCTCCTGTTTCGTATACAACCAGTTGACGGCCATTATTACACAAGGCATTCTCAAAAAGATGCGGGAAAAGATGTTCAACCGTATGCAGTGCCTGCCCATCAAGTTTTTTGACACCCACAATCACGGCGACGTGATGAGCCATTACACCAACGATATCGACACCCTGCGCCAACTGATTTCTCAAAGCATTCCGCAAATGCTCATTTCGGGCGTGACGGTGCTGACCGTGTTTTGCATTATGCTGTATTTCTGCCTGTGGCTGACCATCGTGGTGGTCGCGGGGGTTCTGTGCATCACCTTGGCGGTGCGTAAGATCGGCGGCGGCTCGGCCAAATATTTTGTCAAACAGCAACGCTCGCTCGGCCGTGTGGAAGGGTTTATCGAAGAAATGATGCATGGGCAAAAAGTGGTCAAGGTGTTCTGCCACGAACAGGCGGCAGAACGCGATTTTGACCGTCTGAACGACGAGTTGTTTCTCGAATCCGAACGCGCCAACAAATACGCCAACATTCTGGGGCCCGTGCTCAACAACATCGGCAACATCTTGTATGTGATCGTGGCGTTGGCCGGCGGTGCGCTGCTGCTGGCAAAGGTCCCGAACGTCAGTTTTTCGGGTCTGCCGCTCGGTATCAGCATCGCGGTGCCGTTCCTTAATATGACCAAGCAGTTTGCGGGCAATATCAATCAAGTGTCCCACCAGATCAACGCCGTGGTGATGGGCCTTGCGGGTGCCGACCGCATCTTCACCCTGATGGACCAAGAACCCGAAGCGGACGACGGTTACGTTACCTTGGTGAACGCCCGCGAAGAAAACGGGGAACTCACCGAATGTACCGAACGCACCGGCGTGTGGGCGTGGAAACATCCGCACGGCGACGGCACCGTTACCTACACCCGCGTGCGGGGCGACGTGCGCCTGCACGAGGTGGATTTCTCCTATGACGGTGAAAAGACGGTGCTGCAGGATGTGTCGCTGTATGCGAAACCCGGACAAAAAGTGGCGTTCGTCGGTGCAACGGGTGCCGGCAAGACCACCGTCACCAACCTACTCAACCGTTTTTATGACATTGCCGACGGTAAGATCCGTTACGACGGCATCAACATCAACAAGATCAAAAAAGCCGACCTGCGCCGCTCGCTCGGTATCGTGTTGCAGGATACCAACCTGTTTTCCGGAACGGTGATGGACAACATCCGTTACGGTAAACTGGATGCGACCGGCGAGGAATGCATCGCGGCGGCGAAACTGGCCGGTGCGGACGATTTCATTACCCGCTTACCCGACGGTTACAACACCGCACTGACCGAAAACGGCGCCAACCTCTCGCAAGGTCAGCGGCAGTTGCTTTCGATCGCCCGTGCCGCGGTGGCCGACCCGCCCGTAATGATTCTGGATGAGGCGACCTCCTCCATCGATACCCGTACCGAAGCGATCGTGCAACGGGGTATGGATGCCCTAATGGAGGGTCGCACGGTGTTTGTGATCGCGCACCGCCTCTCCACCGTCAAGAACTCCAACGTCATTTTGGTTCTCGACCACGGCCGCGTTATTGAGCGCGGCGACCACGATGACCTGATCGCCCAAAAGGGACAATATTATCAACTCTATACCGGCGCGTTTGAGTTGGAATAATCCCGCATTACCGCAAAAAAGAGCGAGGATTCGTCCCCGCTCTTTTTTTACAACATGCGGTTGCAATTCGTCGTTTTTTGTGATATACTGCGGTTGTCCGCGGTCGAGGAAGCAGGTGCGATTCCTGCACGAGCCCGTCGCCGTGAGGTGTATGTACGTCCTGCCGTCTTACCCGCCGCCGCAGGTGGGAACACGCCATTGGGGAGATCCCCCGAGAAGGCCGACGGCAGGCACACCGAGTCGAAATACTCGCACGGACAACACCTACCGTATACGTTGCGAGTGCCAACGGGTGGGAAAACAAAAAACAAGGAGAAATGCACAAATGAACAAGACACGCAAATACCATTTGCTGTCGTTCCTCCTGTGTGCGGTGCTGATTGCGGCTATGGCACTGAGCATGTTGGGTTGTAACGAACAGCCGAACCCCCCCTCTTCGGATGCGGCTTCTGCCACCGAAGGTACGACCGCCACCACGGCAAAAGTCACCTTTACCCTCACCGTGACCGACAAGGACGGCCACTCCGAAGACTTCACCATCTCGACCGAGAAGACCATCGTGGGTGATGCCCTGCTGGAAGAAGGCCTGATCGCGGGCGACGAGGGCGCATACGGCCTGTATGTCAAAACCGTAAACGGTATCACGGCGGATTACGACACGGACGGCACCTACTGGGCGTTTTACGTGAACGGCGAATATGCCGCGAAAGGCGTGGACCAGACCGAGATCGTCGCGGGCGCCGATTATGCGTTTAAGGTGGAGAGTTGATGAAACTGACCGTGCGCCAAACGGCGGTATTCGCCATGCTCGGAGCGCTGATGCTCATTTCCAAAAAAGTGATGGAGTTTCTGCCGAACGTTCACTTGGTCGGGGTGTTTATCGTCGCCGCCACGGTGGTGTATCGCGTGCACGCGCTCTACCCGCTGTATCTGTATGTTCTGCTGGACGGCTTGTTGGCAGGGTTTTCCACTTGGTGGATCCCCTATCTGTATATCTGGACGGTGCTGTGGGGGGCCGTGATGTTGCTTCCCCGCCGCTTGCCGCCGCGGCTTGCCCCTTTTGTGTGGGGCGCCGTGTGCGGCCTGCACGGGTTGCTGTTCGGCGTGTTATACGCCCCCGCACAAGCGTTGTTTTTCGATTTGTCGTTTGAAGGCACCCTCACGTGGATCGCGGCAGGTTTGCCGTTTGACGCCATTCACGGCGCGAGCAATCTGGCGGCCGGCACTCTGCTGATCCCTCCGCTGGTGGCGGTGATGCGCCGTGCAGAAAAAACAGCCGAATAAAAAACGGGATATGGTGTTCCAAAACACACCATATCCCGTTTTTGTCGTTTCTTATTCTTCGCAGTCGCCGTCACAGTCGCCGTTGCACTCCGCACACACGTCATCCCACGTGCAGCAATCGTCTTCCGACCACTCCTCACGGTTTCTCTTTTCACGCAGCCAGAGAAGCACCGCCGCACCCGCGGCAGCCAACACACCGAGCACGACCAACAATTTCCAAACGATCTTCATAGGAACATCCTCCTTAACCACATCAGTATCTGTCCTTAGTATATCCCGAAACCCCGTCAAAGTCAATATCTGCCACCGAATTTACAATTATTTTATGTTTTCATTTTTGGCAAATCTTGCAAAAAGACGTAATTTTTTGCTAAAATTTTTCTTGGTAACTGTTTCAGTCTTGACTTTATTGACAAAACACACTATTATTATACATATATATCAAGGGAGGGAACGGCATGAAGGTCGGTGACTGGGTGGTGTTGGCGGCAACGTGGCTGGCGGCACTCGGTTTGGGGCTGGCTTTTCTGCTTGGCGGCAAAGGCGGCATGGCGGTGGTCACCACCCCGACCGAAACGGTCACACTCCCGCTCTCACACGATACCGTTCGCACCTTTACAGGGCGGGACGGCATGGCGGTCACGATCACCGTGGCGGACGGCGCGGTGCGTTTTGCAAGCAGTGAATGTCCCGACCGCGTGTGCGTGCACAGCGGGGCGCTTTCGCGCCGCGGCGCGTGTGCCGCGTGCGTGCCGGCCGGCATCACCGTGACGGTCGCCGCCACGGGCGGGGGGGTGGATGCCATTGCCGACTAGATCACGCGCTTTTCGCACCGCCATGCTCGGTGTGCTGTGTGGGTTGGCGGTAGCCCTCTCGTTTTTGGAGGGTTGGTTGCCCGCACTGCCCCTGCCGGGTGCCAAATGGGGGCTTTCCAATCTGGTTACGATGACGGCACTCTCGCTGTTCGGTCTGCCGCAAGGCTTGGCTGTCACGGTCGTCAAAGCCGGTTTCGCCTTTTTTCGGGGCGGTGCCGCAGGCTGGATGAGCCTTGCGGGCGGTCTTTGCAGCACACTGGTGATGGCGGTCGCCCTGCGGCTGTTTCCCCGTCGGTTGAGTTTGGTTGGGGTGAGCATTCTCGGCGCCGCCGGCCACAATACGGGGCAACTTTTGGCGGCGATGCTGCTTTTCTCCCCCGCGCTTATCCGTTATCTCCCGTGGCTGTGGCTGGCGGCGGGTGCTTGCGGTCTGCTCACGGGATTGGTTACCAATTTGATTTTTCCTGCATTACAACGCAATTTTTCGTTACGAAGGGAATGACACGCGCATGAATATTCTGGATCTCTTATTTGGCGAAGCGGGTGCGGCGGTGCCCCATCGCAAAGACACGCGCTACTGTGTGACGGCTGATATGCCCGCGCCCGCCACGGTTACGCTGATGATGTCACAGCACATCGGCGCACCGTGTACCCCTACCGTCGCGGTGGGCGATACGGTGGCGGTCGGCCAATGCGTGGCAGACAGCGACCAGTTCGTTTCCGCCCCCATTCACTCCCCCGTTTCGGGCAAAGTGAAGGCGGTGGTGAGTCTGCGCCAATCCAACGGGCAGATCGGCAACGCGCTGGTGATCGAAAACGACGGTGAGGGCCGTATTTCGGAAGAGGTTGCGCCCCCCGAAGTGACCGATAAAGCATCCTTCTTGGCGGCGGTACGCCGTTCGGGGCTGGTCGGTCTGGGCGGTGCGGGTTTCCCCACGCATATCAAACTGAATCCGAAAAACATCGATCAGGTGGATACGCTGGTCATCAACGCCGCTGAATGTGAACCGTACATCACGGCGGATTACCGTGAATGTATGGAAGCGACCGACGATATTTTGGACGGTATTGCGGCGGTGATGAAGTGGCTGGACTTGGCACACACCATTATCGGCGTGGAAAACAACAAGCCGGATGCCATCGCCCTGTTGCGTAAACGGGCGGCGGCGCGGAAAATGAAGCACGTCACCGTGAAATCGCTTCCCGCCCGCTATCCGCAGGGTGCGGAAAAGATGTTGGTCCACTCCTGTATGGGGCGGCGAGTGCCGGACGGCGGTCTGCCTGCCGACATCGGCTGTATCGTGCTGAACGTGACGTCGGTCGGATTCCTTGCGCGGTATCTCAAAACGGGTATGCCGCTTATTTCAAAGCGTGTGACGGTGGCAGGCACGGGGGTTCAGTTCCCGCAGAACGTGCGCGTTCCCATTGGTACCCCCATCTCTGAGGTGTTGGATTTCTGCGGCGGTATGCACGAGGAAACCACCCGTCTGTTGATGGGCGGCCCGATGATGGGCATCGCCATTCCCGACCCGTCCTTACCGGTGCTCAAGCAAAACAACGCGTTCCTTGCGCTGACGGAAGAAGAACTGAACGCCCATCCGCAAAGTCCCTGCCTGCGGTGCGGACGGTGTGTGGCCGCCTGCCCGATGAAGTTGGTGCCCACCTCTATGGCGGATGCCTACCAACGCGGGGATCTGGAGGAACTTAAAAAACGGCATATTATGTCGTGTATGGAATGCGGCACGTGTGCGTACACCTGCCCCGCGTTCCGTCCGTTAGTACAAAACTTCCGTATGGCGAAATCCGCTTTGCGGGCGAAGAAATAAGGAGGTGATCGCTATGTCGCAACTGTTGCTCTCTGCCTCGCCGCATCTGCACGGGCGAGATTCCACCCGCACCATTATGCGGGATGTCGTGATCGCGTTGATGCCGTCACTGTTTGCCGCTACCATGCTGTTCGGCTGGCGTTCACTCGCCATCACGGCGGTGTGTGTCGCTTCCTGTGTGGCTTCGGAATATCTTTCCCGCATCGTGATGAAGCGGCCGCAAACGGTAAGCGATCTGTCCGCGATCGTCACGGGTATTTTGCTTGCGTTCAACCTGCCGGTGGACATTCCGCTGTGGCAAGCGGCGTTCGGCGGCGTGGTCGCCATCGTCGTGGTCAAGCAGATGTTCGGCGGCATCGGCTGTAACTTTGTGAACCCCGCACTGATGGGTCGTATCGTGTTGCTGGGCAGTTTTGCCTCCACCATGAGCGAATATCATCTGCCGTTGTACGCCCCTGCCGACGCGGTGACCAATGCTACCCCGCTCGCCTCGATGGCGGCGGGTGAAGACCTGCATTATTCCCTGTTGGATCTGTTCTTGGGCAACCGTCCCGGATCGCTTGGTGAAACCTGTATTTTGGCACTGCTTATCGGCTTTGCGTACTTACTGTACCGCCGCGTGATCACCCCCGTGATTCCGGTGGTATACATCGGCTCGGTGTTCCTGCTGTCGTGGCTCGTTACGGGTGACGTTACGGTGGCGTTTTACCAGATCCTCTCGGGCGGTCTGTTCCTCGGTGCGATCTTTATGGCGACCGACTACACCACCACCCCCGTCACCCGCGGCGGTCAGGTGCTGTTCGCGCTCGGGTGCGGCCTGTTCACCGTCATCATCCGTCAATACGGTTCTTTACCTGAAGGCGTGTCCTTTGCTATCGTACTGATGAATATCATCACCCCGTATCTGGACCGTTTGACCATGCCGCGCGTGTTCGGTGCAACAAAAGGAGGGGCGCAAAAATGAAAAAGTTCGGTTCGATCGTGATCTCGGCATTGGCGCTCACCTTGATCGCCGGTGTGGCGACCGCCGCACTGGCGGGTACCAACGCGCTGACCAAAGATATCATTGCCCAAAACAACGCCGCCACGGCGGATGCCGCGCGCCGCACGGTGTTTGCCGAAGCGGAAGCGTTTGAGGCGCGCACCCTCACACTGGACGGGGAAGAGATCGTCTATTACGCCGCGCTGAAAGGCGATGAAGAAGTCGGCTTTGTTTTTACCGCCGTGACCTCCGGCAAAAGCGCGGGACTCACGGTGATGACCGGCGTGGACACGCAAGGCACCGTCACGGGTGTGGCGGTGACCGAAGACAGCGAGACTGCGGGGTATATCGACAAGGTGACCGACGGCGGGTTGTTTGACACGCTGAAAGGACGTACTTCCACCGACGGCGTGGATACGGTGTCACAAGCCACCAAGACCTCCAAAGGCGTTTTGAAAGCCGTGGATCTGGCACTGAATTATTTTGAACACATCGAATAAGCGAAAATGTACCCCCACACTTCGGAAAGGGCGTGAGCCGTGTGAATAAGTATACCGAAACCTTTACCAAAGGTTTGTTAAAAGAAAATCCCACCTTGCGGTTGGTGCTGGGCACCTGCCCGACACTCGCCGTGACTACCGCTGCCTTCAACGGGCTGGGTATGGGCGTGGCGGCAACCTTCGTGTTGTTCTGTTCCAACATTGCGATCTCCGCGTTGCGTAAGGTGATTCCCGATAAGGTGCGTTTGCCTGCGTACATCGTGGTGATCGCGGCGTTTACCACCATCGTGCAGATGTTGGTGCAGGCATATCTGCCCGCCATCGACAAGGCGCTGGGTATCTACCTGCCGCTGATCGTGGTGAACTGTATCATTCTGGGACGTGCGGAAGCGTTTGCCAGCAAAAATTCGGTGGTGCTGTCGGCAATCGACGGCATCGGTATGGGATGCGGTTTCACGGGGGCGCTGGTGCTGATGGGCGGCATTCGCGAGCTGCTCGGCAACGGCACCCTGTTCGGTTGGCCCGAAGGCGGGTTGATTCCGCCGATCTCCATTTTTGTGCTTCCTGCAGGCGGCTTCTTCGTATTTGGTATGCTCATTTGGCTGACCAACCGTTTGTCCGCACTGCACGACCCCACCTATATGCCCCGCACCGAGATCGGTTGTTCGGCGTGTCCGCACGCGGCGACCTGTGCGCGCGTGTCTTGTGAAAAGGAGGCGGAATAAATGGTCAATCCCGGATTTTTCCCGCTCTTGATCGGCGGATTGTTGGTGAACAACTACGTGTTGGCGCAATTTCTCGGTATTTGTCCGTTTTTGGGCGTTTCCAAAAAGGTGGGCCCTGCCGTGGGTATGTCGGTGGCGGTTATTTTCGTTATGTTGCTTGCCACTGCCGCCACGTGGCCGATCTTCCACTATCTGCTCGCGCCGAACGATCTGAACTATTTGCAGACCATCGTTTTTATTCTGGTGATCGCCGCGTTGGTGCAGTTGGTGGAATTGGTGCTCAAGCGCTTTGTGAAACCGCTGTATAACGCGCTCGGCATTTATCTGCCGCTCATCACCACCAACTGCGCGGTGCTGGGCGTTACCATTTTGAACATCGATTCCAACTACACCTTTGCGGCCTCGCTGGTCAACGCGTTTGCCAGCGGCGCAGGTTTCCTGCTCGCGATGGTGCTGTTTGCAGGCGTGCGTGAGCGGATGGAACTCGTTCCCGTACCCGAAAGTTTGAAGGGATTGCCCATCACGCTGGTGGCGGCTTCCTTGGTGTCGGTGTCGTTCCTTGGATTCCAAGGCCTGTTTGGGCTGTAAGGAGGTTATGTTATGAGTCCGATTTTATTGGCTGTACTCATCGTCGGCGGTGTAGGACTTGTGTTGGGTCTGATCTTGGCTGTGGCTTCGGTGCTGCTTTCGGTGCCGGTCGATCCGCGCGTGGAGCAGCTGTGCGACGTGTTGCCGGGTGCCAACTGCGGCGGTTGCGGCCATTCGGGATGTGAGGCGTACGCCGCGGCGCTGGTCGCCGGCACGGCCGACCCCGGTATGTGCTCGCCCGGCGGGCAAGAGGTGGCAAACGCCATTGCCCGTGTGCTCGGTAAAGAATCGGTTGCGCTGAAGAAGAAGGTTGCCGCGGTGCGTTGCGCGGGTTGCGAAGAAAACGCCACCACCCTTGCCAATTATGAAAACGTGGATTCCTGCAAAAAAGCCACCCTGCTGTACGGCGGCGGCAAGGCTTGCCTGTACGGTTGTTTGGGGCTCGGCGACTGTGCCGCGGTTTGCCCCTACGGCGCTATCAACGTGGAAAACGGGTTGGCCCGCGTGGATGCCACACGCTGTGCCGGTTGCGGTTTGTGCGTGGAAACCTGTCCGCGCCGTCTGCTTTCGCTGGTGCCCGACCCGCCGATGCCGCTGGTGGTCTGCCGCAACACCGATAAGGGCGCGCTCACCCGCAAGGTGTGCAAAAGCGGTTGTATCGGCTGCGGTAAATGCACCAAGGCGTGTCCGCACGAAGCCGTTTTGTTGCACGACAACGTTGCGGTCATACACCCCGAAGTGTGCCAAAACTGCGGTGCTTGTGCCGCGGCGTGCCCCGTTGGATGTATTCAGTAAAGATTTTTCAATTTTCGAAAAAAAACAGTTGACAAACCAAGTCTTATAGGATATAATAACCCTTGCACTCCTCGTGAGTGCACGCCTATGGCGGCATAGCTCAGTTGGCTAGAGCATGCGGTTCATACCCGCAGTGTCGTTGGTTCGACTCCGACTGCCGCTACCAATTCCCGCCAATAGGCGGGGACTATGGCCCGGTGGTCAAGCGGTTAAGACACCGCCCTTTCACGGCGGTAACACGAGTTCGATTCTCGTCCGGGTCACCAATCCGCGCGTATAGCTCAGCTGGTTAGAGCGCTTGCTTCACACGCAAGAGGTCAGCGGTTCGAGTCCGTTTACGCGCACCAAGAAGAACAGCGCCCCAATGGGGTGCTGTTCTTCTTTTGTTTAAACGGACGAGAAACGAGCTCCAAGGGTGAGTTGCCGAGGGCAACGAAGCCTTGGCAGCAACAGTCCGGTGGACTGTTGCGCTCGCGAGAGGAGAGTCCGTTTACGCGCACCAAAAAGAAACACATCCCATCGGGGTGTGTTTCTTTTTATTGTGTCTAATCGACTTCATGCCAAAGACCTCTCCGAGATGCCGTATGGCATCTCGTGCACTTTCCTTTTTGCAAACGCACTCTTTCCTCGAAATTTTTTCGTTTTCCCGCTCACCCCTTGACAAATCTCGCAAAATCTTGCACAATACCTATATATTCCTATTATTTTATGAGGTGATCGTATGGCCAATATTACCGTGGATTTCAACACCCCCGTAGGCACCGTTAAACCGATGCACGCAGGCGGGCAACCGCCGCTGCGGGGTACCAATTTTGACCTTTTCCGCTATTTGAAAGATGTGGGTATGCCCTACTCCCGCTTGCACGACACCGGCGGCGCGTACGGACAAAACCGCTGGGTGGACATTCCGAATATTTTCCGCAACTTCGATGCGGACGTGAATGACCCCGCCTCCTACGACTTCACTTTTACCGATATGCTCATCACCGCTATGGTGGAAAACGGGCTGGAACCCGTTTACCGCTTGGGCGTGACGATCGAAAACGATGCCCATATCCGTGCCTATAATATCTTTCCGCCCAAAGACAACCTGAAATGGGCACAGATCTGCGAGCACATCATTCGCCATTACACCGAAGGCTGGGCCGACGGTTTCCGCTACCAAATCACCTATTGGGAGATCTGGAACGAGCCGGACAACTGGGAAGACCCGATGGTAAACTCGATGTGGCGCGGCACAAAAGAGCAGTATTTTGAACTGTACCGTGTGGCAACCACCTATTTGAAAGAGAAGTTTCCCCACCTGAAATTCGGCGGATATGCCAGTTGCGGTTTTTACGCGTTGAAAGAGGACAAGATCGTCACCAATTCCGCCGCCTCCGACCGCGCAGAATACTTTATTGAGTTTTTCGATGCGTTCTTGGACTATGTGAAAGACCATCAACTGGTATTGGATTTCTTCTCGTGGCATAGTTACGACCCGATCGAAAACAACCGCAAATATGCCTACTACGTGCGTGAACGGCTGGATGCGATCGGCTATACCCACACCGAAACCACCTGTAACGAATGGAATCCCGACGTGTGGGGTTCCTATGCGAAACCGCGCCACGCGGCGCTTACCGCCGGTATGATGCTGATGTGGCAAGACACCCCGCTCGACAGCGCAATGTTTTATGACTGCGGTTTCGGCTCGGGCAACTATCGCAGTTTGTTCAACCCCATTACCACCGAACCTTTTCCCGTCTACTACGCCTTTGCGGCGTTTAACGAGTTGTATAAACGTCAAACGCAGGCCGCAGTGACGGTGGATGCCGAAAACGTATACGCCGTGGCGGCAGCAGACGACACGGGCTGTGTGGTGATCGCCAACACAAATGAATACCCCGTGCCGCTGACTCTCGATTGCGGCCGCCCCGTGATCGGTGCGAAGATCGTGGACGAAGCCCGCAGCTGGATGGATTGTGAACTGCCGCGCGTACTGCCCGCCTCTTCGGTGCTGTGTGTATTTACTGCGTAAAAACCCTAAGGAGGCTACTATGTACGATGCTATCTACCCCGGCGAACTGTGGTTGGACACCGCGGGCAAGCCGATCCAAGCACACGGCGGCTCGGTGCTGTATCACGAAGGCGCCTATTATTGGTACGGTGAAAACAAAGAAAAGACGGATGGAAAAAACGGTATCTGGCACTGGGGAGTGCGAATGTACCGTTCGACCGACCTGTGCAACTGGGAGGATCTGGGTGTGATCATTCCGCCCGAGGAAGACGACCCTGCCTCTCCCTTGCATCCCACCTCTATGATGGATCGCCCGCATATTATTTATAACGAGGAAACCCGAAAATTCGTCTGTTGGGTCAAGGTGATGTACCGCGACGACACCCAGCGTTCCACCGTTTTGACGGCAGATAACCTCACAGGGCCGTACACCAAGGTGAGAGAACACTTGCGCCCGTTGAGTATGAGTGCGGGCGACTTTGACTTGGCGGTGGCGCCCGACGGCAAGGCGTATTACTATTTTGAGCGGGTGCACAGCGAAACCATCTGTGCGGACCTCACCGCCGATTACACCGACGTGACGGGATACTATTCCACCCATTTTCCTCGCAGCGGCCCGCCCTACGTGCGGGAGGCGACCGCACATTTTGTGCGAAAGGGAAAACATTATCTGCTCACTTCGGGCACGACAGGTTACCTGCCCAACCCCTCGGAACTGGCGATCGCCGACACGTGGCACGGACCGTACCGTGTGCTGGGTGACCCGCATCCCACCGATGATTCGGACACTTCGTTCCACAGCCAGATCTCCTCGGTGTTTAAAGTCCCGACAAAGAAAGATCTGTACATCGCCGTGGCCGACCGCTGGGCGCCCGATTGTATGCACTACCCGTATGAAGAATACAAAAAAGCGTTTTTGAAAGCGTGCAACCCCTGCTATGAGTCGGACGGCACAGAGGATATGTCCATCTTGCCGACGGCACGCGGGACACCTCCAAAGCACGTTACGTGTGGCTGCCTCTTCGCTTTGAGGGCGAGATGGCCTATATCGATTGGAAGGATCGTTGGTCGCCCGACGACTATGAGTGAGGCAGTATATGAGCAACATTGAATCTATTGATAAAAACTTTGCCGCGCTCGCCGTATCCTATGACGGCATGCGTACCTACGACCCGCGCAAAGCACCTTTTTCGATTCACGGTCTGTACCGTCCCGAAGAAGGGGGCAGGTTTTTGCGTATGCCGCAGGAAGTGGCGGACACGGTAAGCACGGGCGTGGCAGAGTTGTGCCGCCACACGGCGGGGGGACGTATTCGTTTTCGCACCGACAGCCGCCGCGTGGCGCTGAAGTGGCGCGCACCCTACGTGCAGGATTTTTCCCATATGCCCCGCACCGGTGCGGCGTACTTTGATTTGTATGTGAACGGTGAGCACGTCAATACCTTTATCCCCCAAAGACCGCAAAGCAACAATGCCGAAGCCTTGTTAGAGGCGATGGCACATATTCCGCTTGAGGGAACGTGCGATATTCTTATCCACTTCCCGCTGTATAACGATATCACCGACCTTGCGGTGGCGTTGGACGAAAACGCCGAAGTGCTGCCTGCGACACCTTATGCACACGAAACGCCCGTGGTGTTTTACGGCTCCTCCATCACGCAGGGCGGGTGTGCCTGCCGCGGCGGCACGGCGTACCCTGCGATATTGGCGCGCAATTTGGACACCGACATCCTGAATCTGGGTTTTTCGGGGAATTGCCGTGCGGAACTGCCCATGGCGGATTACGTCGCCGCCCTGCCGATGAGCGTATTCGTGTTCGATTACGACCACAACGCGCCCACGGCAGAATTCCTGCAAAAAACACACGCGCCGTTTTTCAAGCGACTGCGTGAACAGCGTCCCGACCTGCCCGTGATCATAGTTTCGGCCGCCGATCTCTGTTTTTCCGAATGGAAAGAGCGGCGGGAAGTCATCCGCCGCACCTACGAAAACGCGGTGGCGGCGGGTGATCGCAACGTGTATTTCCTCGACGGTCACACCTTTTACGACGCGGTGGGTGCGGAAAATTGCCGCGTAGACGTGGCCCACCCGAACGATCTTGGTATGTGGTGTATGGCACGTGCGATGGAACCCCTGCTGAAAAAACTGCTGTAACCGCCCGCAGGCGGCAGACGGAGAAAAAGTCTAAACAAAAATCCCGAAAGGATGTCCTTTCGGGATTTTGTTATATCAGATGCCGTACAGCAACCACAAATATATGTAGGCGGGAACGATCGCCGCAAGAGTAAACGGAATACCGATCTTGAAGAAATCTTTATTCTTTACCGTGTAGCCCTCCTTGCGGAGAATACCGATGCCCGCGATGTTTGCCGATGCACCGATGGGGGTGCAGTTGCCGCCGAGCGTGGCACCCGACAGCAGACCGAAGTACAACACGGTGGGGTCTACACCGAGGGTTGCGGCCAGACCTGCGATCACGGGGATCATGGTGGCAACGTACGGTATGTTATCCACAAACGCCGAGATCACCACCGACGCCCACACGATGACGGTATACAGCACGAAAACGTTGCCGCCGCCCATTTGAGCCAAGAGATTTGCCGCCGCATCGATAACCCCCTGTTCGGCAATGCCGCCGATCATCAAAAACAACCCGAGCAACAGCCCGATGGTTTCAAAATCGATGGCACGAAGCGGTGCCGCCATCACTTTGAGCGAACGGCTACGCACCGCGTGATATACCAACCCGATCGCAAAGAGCACGCAGCAGATGACCCCGTTGGTCACGGCGGGTTTGTTCGGCACGAAGGAAGCCGCGATCAGCAATACAATGGTGCCGAGAAGCAACGCGGCGGGAACGTAGTCGGTGACCTTGGTGCGTTCGGCCTCTTTGGGGATCGGTGCTTTTTCCTCGCGGAACAAAAACGCCAAGATCAGTGCCGACAGCACCGCACCGAGTTCCACCGCGAAGAACATACCCGGACGGCCTTGATACCAAAAGAAATCCATAAAACTCATATCCAGTGCGGAACCGAGCATAATGGCGGTGGTATCCCCCACCAGCGTGGCCGCGCCCTGCAGATTGGAGGATACCGCGATACCGATGATAAACGGTACGGGATCGGTTTTGAGTTTACGGCAGATCTCCAGCGCCACGGGCGCCACCATCAACACGGTTGCCACGTTATCCACAAACGCGGAAATGATACCCGCAAACAGTGCCATTGCCACCGCCGCCGCGCACACGTTCGGCACCTTTTCCATAATCCGTTCCGCAAGCAGGGACGGCATTTTACTTTCAATAAACAGCGCCACCGTGCCCATCGTGCCCGCGATCATCAACAGCACGTTCCAGTCGATGGTGCCGAACACTTGACCGAGCGGGAGCATACCGGTAGCAATAAACAACACCGCCGCCCCCAACGCAATATACGGACGGTACTTGCCGAACACCATCATCAGCACGTACGCCGACGCAAACAATATCAATGCACCGTACATATCCACGGCCCCCTTATATCTCTTTTTGTGAACCGATGGGGTTCACGATACTGTAACCAACGTTCACCAAATGGTCCGCTACGCGCTCCAGACCCGCTACCGTTGACGCGTAGTAGGGGCTTACGTCAAACGAACAGTTTCCTTCGGCAAGCCGTGCGAAGTGGCGGGCCGTCAACTCTTTCTTCATACGGTCCACCGTTTCTTCCCGCGCGGCCAGTTCATTCAAATGCTCACAACTATGATTGGCAAACGCCTCCTTGGCGATGGCCAACATACGACGGATCTCCGCAAACAGTCCCTGTATTTCTTCCTGTGCGGTGGCCGAAAACACGATGCCTTTTTTCTGCATCTCCTCCCCGATCTCTCCGAAGTTTTCCGCGTGGTCGCCGATGCGTTCCAGATCGTTCAACACGTGAAAATACGTGCCGATCACCCGCTCGTCGCTCGATTCAACGTGGGCAGACAAACGAATGAGGAACTGTGTCAGCGCGCTGTTGGTAAAGTCGATGATCTCCTCATTTTCGCGCAGTTTTTCATTCTGCGCCCGCTCTGCAAAGGCCAAGGTCATATTTTCCTCCACCAGCGAGAACATATACTCCATTTCTTTTTTCACCTGCATCAACGCCACCGGCGGGGTGGTGAGCAGGCGGTCGTCCACATACCGCAGTGTGCGGGATCCCTCTTCCTCGGCGACATCCCGAATGACCAAGCAGGAATACCGTACCAACTGCTTTGCAAACGGCAGTAACAGCAGCGTGGTGGTCACGTTGAACACCACGTGGAACAGCGACAGGCGCATTTGCATAGACATCGCATCTTCACCGGGGAAGCACGCCGCCAGCAACGACGTGACCGCACCTTTAAAAATAAGGAGTACCGCGGCAAACACGCCCGTACCGATCACGTTGAAGGTGAAGTGAATGAGCGCCACCCGCTTTGCGTTGGCGTGTGCACCGATGGAGGCAAGCAACGCGGTGACACAGGTACCGATGTTTGCACCCAGCACGATGAACAGCGCCAGATCCAGCGGGAGGACACCGGTGCCGACCATCGTGATGACCACACCCGTTGCCGCCGAAGAACTTTGAATAAGCGCGGTGAACACCGCACCCACCAAAACAAGCAATATCGGTGCGTTCAACACGCGGAAAACGTTGGTAAACAACCGTTCCACAAGCGGGTTGCCGAACGCTTGCTCGCTGCTCATAACGTTCAATCCCACAAAGATCAAACCCAACCCGCTGCAAAGACTGCCGGCCAGTTTCACCCCTTCGCGTTCGGCAAACCCCATCATCACGCCCGCAAACGCCAACAGATACATCGCCATATTGAAATAGTCGTTCTTCAAAGCGACCAACACGCCCGTGACGGTGGTACCGATGTTGGCGCCCATAATGATCGGCGTGGCTTGCATCAGCGTCATCACACCGGCATTCACCAAACCGATGACCATCACCGACGTGGCGGAGGAACTTTGAATGATCGCGGTCACGCCCGCGCCGATCCCCACACCGGAAAAGCGGTTGTTACTGATCTTGCCGAGCAACGTTTTCATCCCGTTGCCTGCACTTTTTTCCAACGCATCACCCATAAAATTCATGCCGACGATAAACACGCCGACACCTGCCAACAACCAGATCAGGCTTTGCAGCAATTGTAATATTTCCCCTGCAGATGACATCGTTTTCCTCCTTCAAGATCCTCAACCGTCCATACGGTAGCCCACCCCCGGTTCGTTCGTGATATAACTCGACTCCCCCGGCCGCACACCGAATTTGCGGCGAATGTTTGCCATATTGACCTGCAACTTTTTAATGTTGCCGCTGTCCGCCCGCTCACCCCATACGGCTTGCATAATGGCGGAATAGGTCATCATTTTTCCGCAATGTTCCGATAACAGCGCCACAATATTATATTCTGTCTGTATCAAGTGTATCTCTTCCTCTTTAAGAAATACCCTACGGGCGGCATAATCAACAACGTCGTCACCAGATTACGAATGTTTTCTTCGTCCTCTACCAACAGTATCTTATATTTATTCCGTATCATTCTATACCTCCTCGGTTTCCAACGAAAAGCGGAATACCGCGCCGCCCGAACGGCGATTTCCAATATGTTTATCAGCACCTGTTCGATCAACAGGGCATCCATCGGAATGAGCACCATTTCGACAGGAAGTTCCGGTTGTATCGGTTGGGAGGGATACCGCTTTTTGAATTTCAGCACCATACGGTTGAGCCACTCGGCATCTTCTTTGATCCCTTTGAGGATCGTTTCTTTTTGCTGTTCGCTCATACTTTGGCTGTTTTCAAGCAGAGTGGTTGCCGATCCGTAGATGGTGGTAAGCGGTGTGCGAAGATCGTGCGACACCGCGCGCAACAAATTCGCACGCATTCTCTCTTTTTCACTTTCCGCCCGAATGACGTCCTGCCTTTTCAATTTGGTGGTAAGTGCACCGGTGAAAACCGACAGCACCACCATCACGATACCCGAAATAAGATTGACCGGCAACGTGAAGTTTACCGCGAAATACGGGAAGGTAAAGGCGTAGTTCACCGCAACGGTGCCGACCAGCGCCGCCACGATTCCAAAAACATACCCCTCAGTAAAAAGAGAAACCAAAAAGACCGCAAACACAAACACCGTGGCAATGTGTTCCTGCACCGCAAAAGTATATTGAAACAGCAAACTGATACCGAACGCGGCGGACAGCGAAAGCAACGTCACAATGCCGCCGTGCAAGTATTTTTTCATCCCTTTCGCGATTCGACCTCCTCTTCTACCTATTATATAACAACCGCAGGTTAAGATTCAGCAAAAAATAAACTGCACGGTGTCGGGATACCCGACACCGTGCATAGGTGCTACTCCGCAGGGAATTTGTCAATTTTCTTCACGGCATATTGTAAAATGAGTCGCGCATCGGTGGAATCCACACGACCGCTGTCATCCACGTCCGCCGTCAACGTATCGAGTTGCGTTTCGTCGATCTTTTGCACGGCGTACTGCAAGGTTACGCGCGCATCGGTGGAATTCACCTCGTTGTCCCCGTTCACGTCGCCGAGCAGGCTGACGTCGCGCACGGCGCCGCACCCTTCGCAGAAATCATCCCGCTCGTCTTCCCACTTGTGGGGCGCTTCCCGTTCCTCGCCGCACCCGTTACAATCCGTATCACAGTCGCTGTCGTAACGGTGCGTGTGGTTTTGCGCGTCTTCCAACGCCGCTTGCAAACGTGCGGTGCTCGCATCCACGTCCGCTTGCGATACGGCCGCCTTGGCTTCCGTCACCGCCGCGTGCAGTTCTGCGTGGGAGGTTGCGGCAAGATATGCCTCTGCCGCCGTGATCGCCGCACTCCAGTCCTCCACGTTTTCCGCCGCGCGTCCTTTGGCGATCACCATATAATCCAGTTTCAGCACCACGGGGGCGGTCACACCCACCAAGAACAGGCGCACGTTTTTGATGGTCGTCATCGCGGCGGGGCGTGCGGTCATCGGCAGTTGCAGTTTATTCCATCCCGCTTGCAGTCCAAGCGAGTTCAAACCCCACGAGATCTCGGATTGATCCACCACCTGCGACACTTCCAAGCAAGCTTCACCGGGAATACGTTCGGGATGGTCGATATACAACCAACACTCGAAGAACCACTTGTTCGCATCGGCGGGGAGTTGCAGGTTATACGAATTCACGTGATTGATGTATACCGTGCCGGTGCCGCCGGTATACAGACACGCCTCGCCCTCTTTGCGGTCGGTATAATCGAACCCTTTCTTGCCGGTGCCGCCGAGCTGGACGCCTTTGGTTTCGTCACAGTTGTCCAACACCGTATATTCGCCCGACACGTCCGCGATAAGGCGGCGTTCGGCATACGCTTTCCACAACGCTTGAGAAGCCGCTGTTAACACCGCGTTGTCCGCATCGTCGGCGGCAAGCAGATCGTCCGCCGCGAGCAACGCGTTGCAAAACGTTTGTGCCGAAGCGGGGGTCAGCTGCGACAGCTGTTCGGCAGTATTATACCGTTCCGACCACTGCCGCTGTGCCGCCAACATCGGCGTGGCATCCCATTCCCAACCCATCGTTTCGGCAATGAATCGGGCGAGATCCTCACTGCGGTTGATATCCGCCTGCACCGAGGGATGCCCGTGTGTTCCCGTACCCTCGGTCGTGGCGTTAAACTGCCGTTGCAAAAGGAAATACACCTTGTCGTCCCCCGCCTCACGGCGCAGTTCCACCGCTTCTTCCAGTGCCGCGGCACGCGGACTACCCATCAGACCGTAATGCCAAATAATGGTGGCGTTCGGGTTCTTTTCGCGCACCAATTCCAAAAACGCCACCGCTTCGGAGGTCATAAACGCATCGGTGATCGCAGCACCGTTGTACGTGCCGCCGTTGTCGTTTGTGCCGAGATTGATCACCACCACGTCGCTGGGGTTGTTCTCGAAATCCCAACCGACGGTGGATACCGAGGAGGAGGGCAGCGCCGCCGTTTTGGTATAGTAGTCGTAAAACGAGTTGTCGGTCGTGTTGTGTATCGTCGCGCGGCGGCAAAAACCAATGCCACTGCGGGAAAGCACCTGTGCATCCGCACCCAACATCTTCGCCGCGATCACCGCCCACGTCATCGTACCTTCCACCGTGGCGGAGGTATAGTCGCCGCTGCCGTCGGTGATGAGATTGCCGAATCCGCTGGTGACGGAATCGCCCACGAATTCAATTTTGCGTGTGGGGGCGGCGGGAGCGGTCATAAACGTGCCGTCGGTGCCGATGTTCTTCACCGTAACCGACGCCGAACCGCCGTATGCCGCTTCGTTGCGTTTTCGCACTTCCACCGTGTGCACGCCCTGCGGCAGCCCCTCTGCCAACGTGTAGGTCGCGTTACTGCTGTTTAATTTCACCGTTTTGGCGGGGATAAGTGCGCCGTCCACGTATACGTTCAAATACGCCATGCTGTTCGCGGCGATCGAAGTGGTGGACATCTCCGCCGTAAGCGTAGTACCCTCAAACGTCACACTGAAGCCCGAGTTGGTCCAGAACAGGCGCAGGGCACCCGCCGTGTTGTATACCGTGCGTCCGTATACCGTGATCTTTTCCCCTGCATTTTTCGGAACGAGAGTCTGCCCCGCCGCCGATACCCCGCCGAGCGGGAGCACACCGCACAGCAAAAGAGAGGCGGTCATCAGAGCCAAGATGCGTTTTTTCATGCCGTTATTCCTCCGTAACTTCCATCGCTTGTGCCTCTTCTTTTTCCCGACGCACGCGGTTGCGGTGAGCGATCAGATCCGAAATCAAGATCTTCAGCACCGCCATTGCCGGCACACCGAGCAAAATACCGAGGAATCCGGCCAAACCGCCGCCCACCGTCACGGCAAGCAACACGTAAATGGGCTGAATGCCCACCGACTGACCGAAAATACGCGGTTGCAAGAGGTTGCTGTCCAACTGCTGGACCACGATAATGTACACCGCCAAGAACAGCGCCATGCCCCATTCGCCCACCAACACCAGCATCAGCACGCTGAACGCACCGCTGATGATCGCACCGAAATACGGCACGATGTTTGCGATACCCACAAACACCGCAAACGCCAGCGGATACGGGATGCCCGAAATATACATGCCGGGAATCAGCAGAATGCATACGCACACCGCATCCACCAACATACTGTAGATGTACCGCATAAAAATGTCGCTGGCTTTGCGGGTGTAGTGCGCGCTGAGCCGCGCCGCACGGGACGGCAAAAATGCACCTGCCACGCGGGACACGGTGGAAATAAGGCTTTCGCGCCCTGCCAGCATATACACCGAAATGATGAAGGAAATGAGCACGTTGATAAGCGAGCCCGTGATGCTGATGATCCCCGAGAGGTAGCCGATGACGTTGGCTACCGTGAGATGATTCAACACAAAGTTGTATACCCCGTTGACCACCTCGCGCAGATTCAGCGATTCAAAAATACCACCTTCCCCGCTGTGTTTGTTCACAAAGTTTACCGCAGTGGTGTAGTAGGTCGGCAGTGAGGAGATAAGGCCCGTGACCGCCTGTACCAATACCGGCACGATCACCGCGATCGCCAACGCGATCACACCGAGAAACAGAAGGTACACAAGCACCAGCGACCACGCCCGCGCCGGTCGCCGCCAAAAAGCGGCACGCCGCTTTTTCAAAAAGTTTTCCACCGCATTCACGGGACGATACAGCAAAAACGCGATCACCAAACCGCCGATAAACGGTGCTAAAATACTCGCAAGTTTGCCGATGGTTCGCAAAAGGCCGCTCAGATCTCCCACCAATTTATACAGCAGGATCACGCCCAGCGCCCATAACAGCGCCGACCACCATTGTTTGTTGATCAACCCCTTAATACGGGGCTCTTTCGGTTCACGCATCCTCGATTTCTCCTTTCTCGTTCGCACGGATCACACGTTCACACAAAATTGCCAGATCGGCAAGCGTGGTGAGCGACGAAGCCTGTGCCCGCCACGCCGCGGCTCCGCGCCATCCTTTTAAGTACCAAGCCGTGTGCTTGCGTGCTTCACGCAGAGCCACCCGCTCGCCTTTCCATTCGGCCGCCATCGCGATCTGGCGGTACAACACGTTCATTCGCACCGCGATCGGCGGCGGGGGCAACAGCCGCCCTTCGTTCAAATACGCTTCGATCTCGGCAAACACCCACGGTGCACCGAGCGCGCCGCGCCCGACCATCAGCATATCGCAACCCGTTTCTTCCAGCGTTCTTGCCGCCGAACGGGCATCGGTAACGTCACCGTTGGCGATGACCGGAATATGCAACGCCGCCTTCACCGCGCGGATCCCTTCCAGATCCACCGGCGGGGCGTACATCTGATCCCGCGTGCGACCGTGCACCGTCACCGCCGCCGCACCCGCCGCTTCACACGCCAGTGCTACTTCCACCGCGTTTTTTCGGTCTGCCGAATAGCCCAACCGAATTTTGGCGGTCACCGGCACGTCCACCGCCCGTACCGCGGCTTCCACCAGCCGTCCGCACAACGCAGGATCACGCAACAGAGCACTGCCGCTGCCGTTTCCCGCAATTTTCGGTGCGGGACACCCCATATTGATATCCAACCAGTCGGGTGCGGCAGACATGGCCAACTCGGCGGCACGCGCCATCGTATCGGGTTCATTACCGAACAACTGTACCGCCGACGGACGTTCTTCATCATCCAGCACCATCAGTTCGCCGCTTTTACGGTCGCCGTAGCTTAAGCCTTTGCTGCTCACCATTTCGCTCACCGTGAACGCCGCACCGTATCCACGGCACAAGCGGCGAAAGGCACGGTCCGCCACCCCCGCCATCGGTGCCAGTGCGGCGTGGGAATCCGGCGTGATATTTCCGATCTTCAAACAGATATCTCCCCATTGTATTATATTCCTATTATAGAGTATAGCCGAAATCCTCTGCACGGTCAAGTGGGAATGAAAAATTTTCAAATTTCAAGAAAGCGGTTGTAAGAAAACAAAAATCGTGTTATAATAATGAGATACCAAACGAAAGGAGAGGGCATCGTGGGGCTGTTTTCGCTTAAAAAAATTGCGGCGCTTGCCGCCAATAAGCAAGCCTATCTGCGCGGTGTGGCGTTATATAACGCCGGCGCGGTCAGCGGGCTTTCGGCCGCGGCAGGCGACACCTGTGCCGAACGGGTGACCGCCTGCGTAACCGACCGCGCCGCCGCCTTTGCGGTGGAGGTCGGCTTTAACACCGCAGGGGATGCCGTCTTTTTTGCCTGCGATTGTGCCGCACGCGAACGCGGCGCCTGCAAACACGTGGTGGCGGCACTCACCCACAAATACTACCGCGATATGTTGGGCACAAACGAGAGTTCCCATAATATACCCACCAAAGAAAACCCTGTTGTTCAGCGCCTTTTGGATGGGTATTGGCAAGAAGCGCGGCACGCCGTACAAGCCGGTATGCACGGCGGTGTGCAACTGCTTTTCACCCTGTTTCCGGATACAGCACACCCCTCGCTCTCTTTACAGTTGGAAAGTGCGGACGGACATCGCTACGCGATCAAAGACATCGCCAAATTTTGTGAACATCTGACACGGGGCGACACGGTCGTTTACGGCGCACATCTGACGTTGGTGCATCACCCCGAAGCCTTCACGGCGGACAGTCGTCCGTTGCTGCGGCTGGTGCGCGCGGCGGCAGACGGTCGGACGGGGCGGCAGTTGTTGCTTACCCCCACCGTGCTGGATCGCCTGTTTTCGTTGTGCGAAGGACAGTTGCTTTCGGTGGGCACGCAGGCGGTGCGCCTTGTGCAACAAGACCCGCCGATCACCCTAACGGCAAAAGAAGAAGAGGACGGCGCACTCACCCTCTCGGCACCGCCGTTTTCCGCGCTGTACGGTGAGGAATCGCTGTATCTCTTGTGGGAGGGCGTGCTGTACGCCTCCTCCCCCGCCTGCACCGCGGCGGTGCGCGGTCTGCTCGCGGCATTGATGCAAGCGGGGGGCAACCTGCCGCTTTCCAAGGAAGATCTGGCCGCCTTTTGCGGACGGGTACTGCCGCAGGTGGAAACGTTCGTCACCTTTGCGGGGGATACCGACCTGCTCACGGCACATCGCCCGCACCCTTTGCAGGCGGCGGTGTATCTTGACCGCGATGAAGGGCAACTCATCGCGCGGGTGGAATTCGCATACGGCGACCGTTTGTATCCCGCCGAAAGCGGCGACGCCTCGGCCGACGGAGTGCGCGACCCGCTCGCCGAATGGCGGGTGCTGACGGCGGTGGGGCAGGTGTTCCCCACCCGTGGGGAGGACGGCATTTTCCGCCTGCACGAAACCGACGACGGATTGTTTGACCTGTTGACAGACGGCGTGGTGTTGTTACAGGAATACGCCACCGTGTATATGAGCGACCGCTTTCGCACCGTCCGTGTGGTCGCACCGCCTGCCATGTCGGTGGGGGTACGGCTGAACGCGGGACTGCTGGAACTGGATCTGGATCTCGGCGGTTTCGACCCCGCCGAGTTAGGGGAACTGCTCGCCTCCTACCGTATGCGCCGGCGCTATCACCGGCTGCGTTCGGGTGACTTTTTATCGTTGGACGACCCCGCCCTGCTGGGGCTCGTTCGGTTGGGCGACGGGCTCGGCGTGTCCGACCGCCGCTTGCAGAGCGGGCGGGTGAGCGTGCCGGCGTTCCGTGCACCGTTCGTGGATCGGGTGCTGAAAGAAGCGCCCGCACTGGGGTATACCCGTGACGAAGCGGCGCGCGCATTACTTCGCGCGATCAAAGCGGTGGAACACACCGAATACACCGTGCCGCACACGCTGAACGGTACCCTGCGCGGATATCAGCGCACGGGGTTTCGGTGGTTACGCACGATGGAAGATTACGGATTCGGCGGAATTTTGGCGGACGATATGGGCCTTGGAAAAACGGTGCAGATGATCGCGCTGTTTTTGGACGCCGCCGCACGCGGTATCGCCGCACCCTCACTGGTGGTGTGCCCCGCCTCTTTGGTGCTCAACTGGGAAAGCGAACTACATCGCTTCGCCCCCTCGCTCACGGTGCGGACGATCGTGGGGGACAGCGCCGCCCGTGCCGCCGCACTATCCGCTGTGGGTGACGGTGAGATCTTGGTCACTTCCTACGATCTGCTCAAACGGGACGCGGCGTTATACGATGCGCTTTCGTTTCATTACGTTGTGTTGGACGAGGCGCAGTATATTAAAAACCACAACACGCAAAACGCCCGCGCGGTAAAAGCGCTGCACGCGACACAGCGGTTTGCACTCACGGGTACGCCCGTGGAAAACCGTTTAAGCGAACTTTGGAGCATCTTTGATTTTCTGATGTCGGGATTCTTGTTCTCTTACCCTAAGTTCCGCGAACGGTTTGAGTTGCCCGCCGTGCGGGACGGCGACCGCGAAGCACTGGCCGCGCTTTCCCGTATGTGTGCGCCGTTTTTACTCCGCCGCTTAAAGCGGGACGTGTTGGAGGAATTACCGCCGAAAACCGAAGCCGAACGGCGTGTACCGCTGGGTGAAACACAACAAAAGACCTACGCCGCCGCCGCGCTGGCCATGCGGCAAGAATTACAGCAAAACGGCACGCCCACCCGTTTGCAAGCGCTTACCATGCTCACGCGGTTGCGACAGATCTGTTGCGACCCGTCGCTGTGTTTTGAAAACTATCGCGGCGAAAGCGCCAAACTGGAAAGTTGTTTGGAACTCGTACACGAAGCGGTGGAAGCGGGACACCGTGTGTTGCTGTTTTCGCAGTTCACCTCTATGCTGGCGATTCTGGAAAAACGGCTCACCGCCGAAAATGTTCCGTTTTACACCCTGCAAGGTTCCACCCCGCGGGAAAAACGTGCCGCCATGGTGACGGCGTTCAACAGCGAACAGGGTGCCCCCGTATTCCTCATTTCACTGAAAGCGGGCGGCACGGGTTTGAACCTAACGGCCGCGGACGTGGTCATTCACTACGACCCGTGGTGGAACGTTGCCGCACAAAATCAAGCCTCCGACCGCGCCCACCGTATCGGGCAACAACGCCCCGTGCAGGTGTATAAACTGATCGCGGAAGGCACGGTGGAGGAAAAGATCACTGCATTGCAGCGCGCCAAACAATCCCTTGCCGATGCCGTGGTGCACACCGACGGCCTTTCGCTGTCCGCACTCACCGATGACGAGTTGCTGCAACTGTTGATGTGAATCTCTATCGCCAAAAAGAGGCTTCCTACAGTAAAAAGCCTGTAATTCTCTGTTACCGGCAGCGCCTGCAGGCGCTTTTTGCGACCTGACACCTGCGAGGGGATTGTTACTTGATATCCGTAAACGGACGCTCCTTTGCCAAAGCTCCCCTTGTCAGAGGAGCCGACGAGCGTAGCAAGACTGAGGGGTAGTGAAACATCGCAGAAACGTGTTTCTCCTACTACCCCTCCGATTTTTGGTCGCTCTCACGGCCAAAAATCACCTCCCCTGACAAGGGGAGGCAAGGCTTCTTTGAT
>SVPM01000015.1 GCA_015065865.1 Oscillospiraceae bacterium
ACATCGCAGAAACGTGTTTCTCCTACTACCCCTCCGATTTTTGGTCGCTCTCACGGCCAAAAATCACCTCCCCTGACAAGGGGAGGCAAGGCTTCTTTGATCGTTTCATTGTCCATCTTTTCAAGATATATCTTTTCCCACTCACCGCTAAAGCTTTTTTGAACCACCGGCATAGCCGAGGGCTTTCGCTCACAAAAAACAGGCGGTTTCGCAAAGAAACCCGCCTGTTTTTGTTATATTTTCTTTATATATTACTAATTGTATTGATTTTCAAAAACATACCCCTCTAAAATCGGAAGGTGTTTTGCACGCTGCTGTCCCCCAGTTTCTGCGCCAATCGCCACATCGCGCGGGCGTGAATACGGTCGTGCCACAAAAAGCGGCGCAGCACTTTGCTCAGCGACCACCACTCGCCGAACCCGTCTTTGCGCGGGGCAACGGCGAGAAAATCTTCCGCTTCTTCCAACGCCTCCAAGCCCGCCAGACGGCAGGTGAAGATGTCGCCCTCGTTATCCGCCGTCACACCGAGTTTATCAAAATAGGCGGCGTTGACGTTTTTGGTATGTTCATACATCGCCCGTGCACTGCGCGGCACCGTACCGTAAAACGTTTCCCGCGGTGGATCGGCAGCGGCATCCGCATCGGCAAACGAGCGATACATTGTAAGAACGTCTTTGGCCGAGGACAGCACCAACCCTTTCAGTACTTCGTATTCCATAGGAGCGAGCGGTGTGCGTTCGGTATCGAAGATCACTTCGGAATCCGCATCCGCTATCGCGAGATAACATTCTGCCTCCTGCATCACCGTTACCTCGCCGTCGGGGCAGGGCAACTCCGCCCACCGACTGTACGCCGCCGCTTCGGCCGGCATTTTTGCCATTGCTTCCGCAAGGCTCGCCCCGCGGGTATACGCTCCCACGCGATCCACCGAAAACAGCAGCGTATCCTCTCCGTTGTGTTCCCATACACAGCGAATATCCATTGTTATCACCTCGCACTATAATAAAGGTAAAAGGTGCGAAATCCAAAGATGCTCGCCCCGATTTGTGCATATCTTCCAAATATTAAAAACTTCGTATAAAACTATTGACATTTCTGTTTTTTCCCGCTATACTGTAAGTGACAAAAGGAGAAAGGAGTGAGGCACCGTGAAGATCGTAACGTCGCGTTTCGGTTTAGCATCGTATCGGTGGGCGCTCCCTCCGGAAAAGGTTAGGTTCCCACTTAAAACTTACAGTGCCGATGCATAAGCCGAATTCACAAAACAGGCTTATGCATCTTTTGTTTTCCCTAAAATGAGAAAGAGGTGGGTCCGATGAAGAGTGAAGAAAGCATACAGCCCGTTTGTCGGGCCGCCCTTATGAAAGCATAAGGGTGAACACACCGTGCAACGGCAGAAGAACAAAGATAAAAGAACGGCTGAACGTTGCGATGTAACGAGAAAGGATTTGAGTCCCGTGTACGGGTGATAACGTTCAATCAAATGCAAGCAACCTGTTATAGGAAAGGAATGAGTCCCGTGTACGGGTGATGCTTTGACGTAGTGTACACAGTTCGTGAGAAGATCGGTTAAGTCGGCCACCGCCTGATGAAGAGAAGATCGAGAGCAAATGTTCTGCGAAAAAAGGGTGGCAAAACGGTAACAGACAACTCCACCGCGCGGCACACAGGATGTCGCGACGGCACGGTGAACGGTTTCGCGGTGTAAATAGAAACACGGCAGACCCACCGTTATATATAGAGGTACACTACCCAACACAACGATTCTTAAACTTTTTTCGATAAATAGTAACCACAGACGCCGAACGGCAATCGCCGTTCGGCGTTAGACTGTCAAAAAAGGCCGGCATTAGCCGTCCTTTTTTCTCTGTCTGCCGCCTGCGGGTGGGCTTATCCGTGGGCTTGCGCCCACTCGACGTGAGAGGAGACCCTGACGGTTCTCTCTCACACCCTCCCTCCGTTTTCCGTGTCTGCGTGAAGTTTTTTTGTCGCGCTTACGCCGTTTATTTCCGATATACCACCGTGCGGCCCTCTTTCGGCAGGCGGGTGATCGCACCGGCCTCCTCCAAACAGCGCACCGCCCGCCACAGCGTGCGGCCGCGGCGCCCCAGTGCGCGGGCCAATTCGGCGGCGGTAAAGGTTTCGGGCAACGGCGGCAACAGCGCGGCAACGTCACCCAACCCGTGCAGTATCCTCTCGTCGACCACCGCAAGCGGTATACGGTCGGCACGGTGCGAGCCGCGTTTGCCGTCTTTTCCCCAGCCGTCCTGCAAGCGATATTCTTCCATATCCACCATCAGCAACCACACGGTTAGCGGATGCGCGGTCGGGGTCTGCCAACAGGCGGTCAACCAAAACAATTCCGACAGCGCATCCCACGCCTTTCCCGTTTTGGGTGAACGGCGGCCTTCGCCGCTCTCACCCGTTGCAGGGTCGATCCAACGCACCCATTTGCGGTGCGGCAGAGGCATCACCACCGTAACGGGATGGTGTGCGAGCAGTTTCGGCAGTTTTTTCTTCAGCGGGTACAACCCCACCGTTTGCACTTCGATGACCGTTTCACCGTCAAAGATATCCGCCACCGCACCGTCCAGCACCACTTCATGAAACGCCGCATTCGGTTGCAACCAGAATTTTAACGTGCTGTGTAGGGTGCGTTCGGATAATCGGCCGATACCCGCACCGTCCAGTGCCCGTGCGGCGTCGTATGCCGCCGCCAGTGTCGGGTCTTGTTTCACATCGATCATACCGTGAGCCTTCCCACGAAGCAACGGGTCTCTCCCGCCCGCGCTTCCACAAAATGATGTTCACCCGCCGTACCGTAATACAGTGTGAGGGTATCCCCCTCCCGCGCTTCGGTCAAATATTGCAAGGCGTAGGCTTTCGGCGGCTGTTCCCGCACGGCAGCGGGAACAAAATCACACAACAAGTCGGCATACACCGTGTTGTTTAAATGGCGGTTGAAATCTACGGAGGAATGGCGCACCGTCCATTCCCCCACCGCCGTAAGCGGCGGCACTTCTTTCAAAGCGGGCGGGAGCGGACACGCCGTTTCCTGCGCGGCGGTCGGCAACCCGTGCATATCGATCACCGTCGGGCGACACAGACGATGGGTGTTCACGTCCACCAATGCAAAGCTCGCCATACTTTCGGTCAACCGTTCACCAGCCGCGTCCAACAAGCGGTAGCCGCGGAAGAATTGTACCCCGTGAATGTGATCGCTCCACGTTTGCAAGGTCACCTCTTTGCCGTGCTCCGGCAAGCGATGAATCACCCCGCAACCGCGCGTCAACACAAACGCCACCCCCTCGGTCGCCAGTGCGCGCCAATCCATTCGGTAGCGTTTGGTCTGCCGCTCACCGATCTCTTGTTGCCAGCGAAGCAGTGCCGACAGGCGCAACCTGCCGTCTGCTGCCGCATCGTAAGTCGGTGTGACCATCGGCATCGAAAAGGTGTATTCCGTGTCTAAAACCGCCATTTCAGCCCCTCGTTTCGTTATGTTTAACCAGATTTATACTTTTTGTATACAAGCCCTCAAACCTGCCCCCATAAAAAGCGGGCGGAAGTCCCCCTCCGCCCGTCCGTATATTTTATTTTTCTGCGGGCACCAGTTGGTTAGCCAAGCCTTTCAGATCGTCCTCATCGTAAAATTCCAGTTGCAAAAGGCCGCCGCTTTTCCCTTCGACCACCTGCACACGACGGCCCAGATGTTCGGTGAGCGCCAGTTCCACTTCGCTGTAAAAACTGTTCTTGGCAAAGGCGGTCATCGGCTTTTCTTCGGCGGGTTTCTTCTTCGCGTTCTTCGCCATACGCTCCAATTCACGCACCGACAACCCCTTGGCGATCGCTTCTTCGGCGGCCGCCGTCTGCTCCGCTTCGGTTTCGAACGCCAGCACGGTGCGGGCATGCCCCGCCGAAAGGCGGCCGTTTTCCACCATACCCGCCACAGCCGCAGGCAGGTTCAACAGTCGCAGAGCATTTGCCACCGCAGGGCGGGATTTGTTCACCACCCGTGCGGTTTCTTCCTGCGTCAGCGCATAGGTTTCCATCAAGGTGCGGTAACCGTTGGCTTCTTCCATGGGATTTAGGTCTTCCCGCTGCAGGTTTTCGATCAACGCCAACTGCGCGGCTTCTTTGTCGGTCATTTCGCGCACGGTAACCGGCACTTCGGTGAGACCGGCCATGCGCGAAGCGCGCCAACGCCGTTCACCCGCCACCAGCTGATACGTGCCGTCCGCCAACGGGCGCACCAACAGCGGTTGGATCACACCGTGTTGTGCGATCGAATCCGCAAGTTCCGTCAGCGCATCTTCGTCAAACTGTTTACGGGGCTGTGCGCGGTTGGGGACGATCTCACTCAGCCGCAACGATACGACTTTACCCGCCTCCTCGGCACTGTTTTCCAAAAACAGGGCGTCCAACCCTTTGCCGAGTCCGCCTTTTTTTGCCGCCATCAGAACGCGCCTCCCTTGTTTTTCTTGATCAATTCTTCCGCCAGTGCGGCATATGCTTTGGCGCCCTTACCGCCGCGGTCGTAATAATGAATGGGCTGACCGTAACTCGGCGCTTCCGATAACCGCACACTGCGCGGGATCGGCGTGCCGAACACCTTACGGGGAAAGAACTTCTTCACTTCCGCCACCACCTGTTGGGTGAGGTTCAAACGCCCGTCATACATGGTGAGCACCACGCCTTCCAGATCCAGCGCGGGATTATACAATCGCTTGACCTGCCGCACGGTGGCCATCAACTGGGACATACCGTCCAGTGCGTAGTATTCGCACTGCAGCGGCACCATAAAAGTATCGGCCGCGCACAGTGCATTCAAACTGAGCAACCCCAGTGAAGGCGGACAGTCGATAAACACAAAATCGTATTGTTCACGCAACGAGGCAAGTGCCGCCTTCAGGCGATTTTCGCGGCGGTTGGCATCCACCAGTTCGATCTCCGCACCCGCCAGTCGGGTGGAACAAGGAATCACCGCGAGGTTTTGATACGCCGTCGGCACCACCGCGGTTTGCGGTGTCACTTCCCCGATCAGCAATTCATAAGTCGAGGCGGACGCTTGACGTTTATCCACACCGACACCGCTGGTCGCATTTCCTTGGGGATCCAGATCCACAAGCAAACAACGTTGTCCCGCCGCCGCCACAGCTGCCGCAAGATTCACCGCCGTGGTAGTCTTACCCACGCCGCCTTTTTGATTAAAAACCGCGATAATTTTTCCCACACGGTTCACCCTCTCTTATAATATACACCTTTCAGTATACCACATTTTTGTCGATTTGCAAGACCTTTTCGCATCTTGCAACAAGGGGTATGTTTTTGTAATCTCGCATTTTTCTCTACTCTCGGTATAATTAGTATATAATATTACTTATTTTCCGCCTTTTGCTTGACATACTCTTATGGTGTGCTATACTAAGGTCATTGTGTGAAGGAGATGGCTCTGTATGAAGAAACAGCAGATCGTAAAGATCCATTTAAAGTCCTCGGTGTTGCCGGCTTTGTTTTTCGGCGCCTTTTCGGGGGTGATAACCGGCGCGGTCGTCACGGTATATAAATGGTTGGCCGCCCGCGCGACCGCTTCTTCTGCCGTCCTCTTCACCTTCCTGCGCCACCATATGTGGGCCATCCCCTTGGCGCTGTTGCTTTTGGTGGCGGCAGGTATCGGGCTCGGCGCACTGTACCACCGCCAACCGCAACTGCGCGGGGGCGGTATTCCCACGGCGGTGGGCGCAATGCGCGGCACGTTGCCCGCCAACAGCCTGCGGAGCACGCTCGCTTCCGCCGCACTTTCGCTGTTTGCGTTTTTCTGCGGTGTGCCGCTCGGCACCGAAGGACCATCGGTACTGCTTGGCACAGGTTTGGGCGGTGTTGCCGCACGTAAGGCCCCCAAAAAATGGCACGCATGGGAGCGCTTTTCCATGACGGGCGGTGCATCGGCCGGTTTCTCCACCGCCACCGGCGCACCGCTTTCGGGCATTCTGTTTGCGGTGGAGGAGGCTCACCGCCGTATCTCCCCCCTCATCGTGCTGACGGCGGTCGTATCGGTGCTGTTTTCCGAAGTCACCTCCGCCCTGCTCGCGCCTCTGTTGGGGTGTGAGACCGCACTTTTCTCTTTCGCGACGTTTGCACCGCTCTCGCTGCGGGAGATCTGGTTGCCGCTTACGATCGGCGTGTGCACCGGTGTGTTTGCGGTGCTGTTTTTGCGTGGGTACGCACTGCTTGCACGGCAATTGCGCCGCCTGCCCCCCACTGCCGTGTTGTGCGGCGTGCTGCTGCTCACCCTGTGTGTCGGGCTTTGCTCCGATTCTTTTATTTCCACCGGTCACGGCTTGATCGAGCAACTGTTTGAACACACCCCCGCCCTGTGGATGCTGGTCGCTATCCTCATCGTGCGCGCGGTGCTCTCGCTGTCTGCCAACCTCTCGGGTATCACCGGCGGCATCTTCCTGCCGTTGATGGCTGTCGGTGCGGTGGTGGCCGCTCTGCTCGGCCGCGTGTTGTGTATGCTCGGCACAAGCGCCGCGTTCTTTCCGCTGATCCTCTGTCTGGGTATCTGCGGTTGTATTGCCGGCATGATGAAGATGCCGCTTACCGCCATTCTGTTTGCGGTGGAAGCGCTCGGTATGTCACAAAATCTTTTGGCGGTGATCGTGGTGTGTGCAGTCGCCTACATTATCCCCGAGGCCTTAAAAGAAGATTCGGTGATGGAGCGTGTTCTGCACCGCCACCAAGAACATCGCACCCACGGCAAAGAGCGTGTTGTCTGTGAACGTGAGTTTGTGATCGAAGACAACGCGTTTGCTGTGGGCAAAGAGGTGCGCGATATTTTCTGGCCGCACGGCGTGTTCGTGCTCTCGGTTCAAAAAGGGAGCGAACCCTCACCGCTGCTTTCCCCCGGCGACGTGCTTCTGGTGCAAATTCAAAGCTTTGATATCGACCATACCGTTGCGGCCCTGCAGGCGATCACCGCGTCCGTTTAAAGGGGTATGTTTTTGTAACCTTTGAGTTTTTTATACACTTCGTATTATGCGTTGATGATATTACACTTTTACGCCAAAAACCCTCGCTTTCTCCGCAGAGAAGGCGAGGGTTACGCTTTTTCCTATAGTGCTGTGGAAGGGGGCGATACCGCCGATCAGAACGGCAGGGTTTGGCCGCCGTTATCGGCGCTCTGCTTCAGCGTGGCTGCCAAGCGGATGCTTTCCGCTGCACTTTCGGGCGGGTTCTGCAGGTTGGGTTGGCCGCTCACAAAGATGTCGGTAATGTATTCGATCTCTTTCATATACATATCCGCGGGGGTGATATCCGCCTTGAACGCATCGCCCTCATACGGGTACACCGTTACGACACCGCCTTCCAACACGACGTTGGCTTTTTCAAAACTCACGCGGTAGTCGGCCACAAACGGCATATTGACTTGATCCCAACGTCCTTCGGCATAGATGGACATACCGTCGTAATCCATACGCGAAACGGCAAAGGCATCCTCCACAATGTGGTGACCGCCCGCCGTGCAGGATACCGTTTTCGGTTCACCGAACAGGAAGCGGATGATGTCCAGATCGTGAATGTGCAGATCGAAGATCACACCGCCCGAACGAGAGGGATCCATAAACCAGTTTTCCCAACCCCACGTGGGAGGTGCGCTCAAACGGCGGAACGAACCGCCCGTAACCTTGCCGTAAGTACCGTCCTCGATCAACTTTTTAAGATACAGATACTCGGGGCAGAAACGCAGGCACTGGCCGATCATCAAGCGACCGTTCGAAGCGGCCGCCATTTCCCGACAATCGTCATACGTCAGCGCCATCGGCTTTTCGCTCATCACCAAATAACCGCGGTTGAGCATATCCACCGCGTATTTCTTGTGCAAATAGGTAGGTACTGCGATATCAATGAAATCCAGTTCCTCATTTCTGAGCATTTCTTCCAGATCGGTGTAGGTATGCAGATCCGCAAAGCGGCTATCACCGCCATCGATATTTAACTGTACGTCCTCGGTAAACGCTTCGGGGCGAATATCGCACGCCGCCACCAATTTCACCTTACCTGCGGCTTCCAGCGCCTGATACGCGGGCAGATGCACGCCCTTCACAATGCCGCCGAAACCGATCAAACCTGCTTTTAACATCGTTGTATCCTCCGTTCCAAGGCTTTTTCTTTACTGTACACTACTTTTTGCGAAATGTAAAGAAAAATTACTCATTACACTCGTTTTTTATTCTTTGTACGGGATCACAAACACGCCTTCGCCCGCTCCCAAGCGGATACGGAATACACCGTTTTCAAGCGGTCGGTCGTATTCTTTTCCTGCGCGGTAGTATACCACACGGTCGGCATCGGCAAACGTCGCCTCCACCGTGCTCCATTCGTAAAAATACGGGTTATGTGCATTGACCAGCCAATAGCCGTCCCGCCCATCCTCGGGGTTTTCGAAACAACCGATCAGTGTATCGCGCGTGGCGGTGACGTCCCCCAGCGAACCGGCCGTACAGCCACCTTCCACCAGACGGATGTTTTCATCGTTGCTCTTTACCACCGTGCGGCAGCCCTTCCAGTCGAATCGCAAAAACACGTGATCGCACGCGTGAACCTGCTCGTTCACCTTTTTCACGTCATAATAGATACCCGTTTTGCGCCATCCCGCTTCCTCGGCTTCATCATACACCACCATGGCGGTGGGAAATACTTCGTATTGGCTTTCGTTGTAGTGTTGCCAGAAGGTGAAATAGCCGAGCCGCCGTGCACCGAACGCCAGCGCGGAATATACCTGCCAACGCACGTCCTCATAGGTCGTTTCGCGGAACACAGGCTGTCCTTTACCGGTATCGGGATCGTAACCGCGGTCCATTCGGAATGCCTGCAGGGTGGCAGACATGGGGAATCCGCCCTTTTTTCCGCCTTCCGCCGCCAGTTCCAGATTGCGGAAGAAGGTGGGCGACAGGGTCTCGGGCCCTGCGTCGCAGTTATGTGCGTAATAATCGAACGAGAACTCGTGAAGCAACCCGCCGTAGGCGGCAACGTACTTTTGATACTCCGCCTCTTTCATTTTCAAGGTGACTTCCCTGTCCTTAAACTGCGGATCGTTCATATCTGCACCAAACATCTCCGCCGTGCCGTAGATCGGCAACATGGAAATGAAGATATCCCATTCCGGAGCCAATTCCTGTATGTATTTGGTGCAGGATTCCAGCCCCACGCGGTGCTTCATCATCGGCTCATCGGTCAAAAGCAAGCCTTTTACCGTGTTGGGGAAGTGTTTTTTCAAGGTCGCTACCATATCCGCGATCATTTTCTTCTCGTCCTCGGTCATTTCGGTATCGCGCCGCGCCATAACGTACATCAATTCCGCCTGCGACGGATATACGGGCAAGCCGTGCTTTTCGGCGATCTTCAAAAAGCGATACAGATCGCTCTTTTCAAAATTCTCCTCGCCGACAACGCCGTTTTCCGCTACGCGCGTACCGTAAAAGGCATCCCCTTCGGGAATCAGGAAGGTCAGACCCGCCGCCTTATAGGCTTCGAACACCTCATCGGTCCAAAATTCGGGAAAACCCGCCTCGGGATCGCGCGGATTGCCGTACTCCTCGTTGAATTTCCGTTTTCCTGCACGGCGCGGACCCATATACGCCGTCATTTCCAGCCGACGGTCATCGGCATATTGCGGTTTACCGTGTTGTAACACGTCATTCCTCTCCCTTCGGTGGTGTATAACGGCAGTATAGCATAGATCGAAAGGATATGCAAGGAAATTGCAGGGTTTTTGGTAAGAGTTAGATAAGAGATACTATCCCCCTGGTGATTTATACTTTCCGCATTGTAAAATTGGTTTGGTTATATCGGTTTATCGCAATTTGCAATAGGATACAATAAATTTTGAAAAAAGTCTATGGATAGAACACACGCCTGTGCGATCTTGCAAGATTTTTCTAAAAATCCGATTAGCAGGCGATTAGCAAAACACTGATTTTCTGCTAATCGCAATTAGCAAGAATAAAGCCTCCCTCTGACGAGGGATCCAAGACGGCAAAAGCCCTTTATTTATGCGGGTTTTCGCAAAGAAAAAACCGCCCCTTTCGAGACGGTTTTTGGCGCGCTTGAAGGAATTCGAATCCCCGACCTTCCGCTTAGGAGGCGGACGCTCTATCCTGCTGAGCTACAAGCGCATATACTATACGATTTGAACGGATTCCCATTTGCCTTTTTGCAAAGGCGTGCGTTAAAACACACATTTACGAGGGGGGCTGTTATATCCATTTCACTAAGGAGGCACACACATTTGCAGTATACATTCTACACCATTCCCCGTTTTCTGTCAATATATTCCCTTCTTTTCAAAAATTCCCGTTGCGTTTTGGTGAAAAAGCGTGTATAATGGAACCATACCTATTCTCAGAAAGGATGTTCCCTTATGAAACGACGCATTTTCAGCGGTGTTCTGGCAATGGTGCTGACAGCGACGATGTTCGCGGGCTGTAAGAAAACGCCTGCGGACGGCAACACCACTCCGACCACCGTTGCCACCACCACAACAACGACAACGACCACCGTCGCCACCACCACGGAAAAGCCGGTAAACACGGCCTACTACAACCGTTTGACCGGTGAGTACGATAACGCGGCAGGACCCCAGTCCCGTCCGTTTGCGATCATGGTGGCAAACGATAAATACCAAGCTCGTCCGCAAGTTGGCCTTTCGAAAGCGGATATGTTCGTAGAAGCCGAGACCGAAGGCGGTATCACCCGCATTATGGCGGTCTTTTCCGATGCCTCCCGTATTCCCGAACAGGTCGCGCCGGTTCGCTCCGCCCGCACGCCGTTCGTGAAAATGGCGCAGTCGCTGGATGCGATGTATGCCCATGCGGGTGGCTCGCAGGCGGCGGATGCTATGCTGTCCGACTTGGAAAAAGCAGGCAAGATCAGCCGCTTGAACGCACTGGGCAGCAACGGCAACGCATTCTATCGCGACCCGACGTTGCGCCAACAGCGCGACTTGGAACACAGCCTTTCGGCACGCGGCAGCGGCGTTGTGGAACGCATTGCCAATCGTAAATTCCGCACCACCTCCTCGGTGGCACCGTTTGTGTTCAGCAAAGAAGAAACGGTGGACCACGGCGATCCGTGCAACCAGATCACCATTAAAATGAGCGGTTCGGAAACCTGTTCCTTTAAGTACGACGCCGAAAGCGGCAAGTACATCAAATATTTCGGCAAGGTGAGTGAAAACAAACCGCACAAGGACACTTCCGGCAGCAGCATTGAAGTCACCAACGTCGTTGTGATGTACGACAAAAAGTACACGGAAGATGCCTACCACATCAGTTTCACCCTGCAGAGCGGCAACGGTTTGCTTTGCAGCGGCGGCAAAGTGCGTAACATCCAGTGGAAACGCACCGAAAGCGGTCTGTCCTTCACCGAAAACGGTGCGGACGCAACCTTCCTCCCCGGCAAGACGTACATCTGCTTGCTTTCGGACGGTTTGAAGAGCAACACGGTTATCGAATAAGCGTTTCACGTGAAACACGGCGTATCGTTGGATACGCCGTGTTTTTTGTTTTATTTGGCCACCCGTACCACAAATTCGATGTAATCCGACGTTTCCGTTTTGGCTACACTGGCTTGCACGCCCGAACGGCACATGGTTTCCACCGCGTGCTTTACCGTGTTGCTGAATACCCGTACATCCCGAATCGGCGGCGTCCGCACCACGGGCTTCGGTGCGGCAACAGCGGCAATCAGACGTTCGGTCGCGGCAACCGTCAGCCGTCCCGCCGCCACTCGCCGCATCAGTTCCCATCGCCGTGCCGTGTCCTCCACCGCAAGCAAAGCACGGGCATGCCGCTCGGTCAAGCCGCGTTCAACGATAAACGCACGCTCCTCCTCCCCCAACCGCAACAGCCGCAGGCGATTTGCCACGGCCGATTGCGAACACCCGAGGCGGGCCGCCGCTTCCTCCTGCGTTAAACCGTATATCGCGATCAAACGGCGTATACCCTCCGCCGTTTCAAAACAATTCATTTCCTGCCGTTGCAGGTTTTCGATCAAACTTAAAACGGCACGGTCACGCTCGTCGGCAGCCACCACGATGCACGGCACGGTAGGCAAACCGAGCATTTTCGCCGCACGCAGCCGCCGCTCTCCTGCCACCAAGACGGGTTTCCCCTCCTGTAGGGTAATGCTGAGCGGGTTGAGTATACCGTTTTCACCGATACTTTGCGCCAATCCCGCCAATTCCGCAAACGCAAAGGTACGGCGCGGTTGGTCGGGATTCGGCTGAATATCCCCCACCGGTATGTTCAACACCCGCCCGCACGCGGTGTAAGGCACGTCCTTTTGTTTCCACTTCATATGTTTACATCCCCCATACATCTTAAAAAACTCCGTCCCGCGGTATCAGCATACCACACGGGGACGGAGTTTTTTGTCGTATTTACAACGGGGTTGCTTTTTTTGCGTTCGGTCGCGGAAATTTAGGCGGTGTGGCGGCGATCTTCTCCACCACCAGAATATGACGTTCCGACCTGCCGCCCTCCTGCGAGGGATTCGGCAACGTGACGGTACGCCCCTCGGCAAACCGCCCGCCGAGCATCTTCACGGCGCGTGCCGCCTCTTCTTTTTCGCGGGGAGCATCCGGCCCTTTCAACGCCAAGAACCGCCCGCTTTTTTTTACAAACGGCAAACAGAGTTCACACAATACGGGTAACCCCGCCACGGCGCGGGCAGTGGCTACGTCGAATTGATCCCGCAAGGCGGGGTTTCGTCCGCCCTCTTCCGCACGGGCGTGAATACGCACGGCAGGAACCCCCACCGCGCGGCACACCTCCTCCAAAAAGAGCAGGCGCTTATTCAGACTGTCCAACAAGGTGAGTTGCATATCCTCCCGCAAAATCGCCAGCGGCACGCCGGGGAAACCCGCGCCCGTGCCCACGTCAATGAGCGAAAAGGGGCCTTGCGGCAACAAGGGCAGTGCCGTCAGTGAATCCACGAAATGCTTGAGCACGATTCCCTCGGGGTCGGTAATGGCGGTGAGATTCATCTTCTCATTCCATTCCACCAACAGGCGGGCATACACGTCCAACCGCTCGGCGGCGGTATCGTCCACCGTGACCCCCACGGTCGCCGCCGCCTCTTTCAACAATACACGATCGATCACGAATGCCCCTCCTTTCCTAACCAGACGATCAACACCGCCACGTCGGCAGGGCTCACCCCGCTGATACGGGCGGCTTGCCCCAAACTGCGCGGGCGCACACGGTTCAACTTCTCAACCGCCTCCAGCCGCAAACCCGTCACAGCAGTATAATCCACCGTTTCGGGCAATAAACGCCCCTCCAAACGGCGCATCTCATCGATCGCCGCCTGTTGACGGCGCAAATATCCCTCGTAGCGGATCTCCACCTCCAACTGCTCCTGCACCAACGGCAACAGCGGCGGGCGCGTGGTATCCACCGACTCCAGCGCCGCATAATCCAGTTGCGGACGGCGCAACAAGTCGATCAAGCGCACGCCGGTGGTCACGGGCGTTGTTTCACGTGAAACGAGCAGTGTGTTTAACTCCTCGGTCGGCGACAACACCGTGCTTTCCAACCGCGCACGCTCCGCTCGCTTCTGGTCACGGCGCGCGCAGTAATTAGCCCAGCGGGTATCGTCCACCAAGCCGATCTCCCGTCCGATGGGAGTCAGGCGCTCGTCGGCGTTGTCCTGCCGCAGGATCAACCGATATTCCGAACGCGAGGTCATCATACGGTAAGGATCGGCGCACCCTTTGGTCACCAGATCGTCGATCAACGTGCCGATATAACTGGAGGCGCGGTCGAGCCGCAGGGGCGGGCGATCCAGTATCTTGAGTGCCGCGTTCACACCCGCTACCAAGCCTTGCGCCGCCGCTTCTTCATAGCCCGAACTGCCGTTGAACTGTCCCGCACCGTAAAGGCCGGTGATATCCAAGAACTCCAACGTGGCATCCAGTTGCAACGGGTCACAGCAATCGTATTCGATCGCGTAGGCGGGGCGCATCACTTCAATACGTTCAAACCCCGCGATTGTGCGTAAAAACCCCTGTTGCACGTCCACCGGCAGTGAGGAGGACAGCCCTTGCAGATACATCTCCTCCGTCTGCCGTCCGCAGGGTTCCACAAACACCTGATGCCGCTCTTTATCCGCAAAGCGCACCATCTTATCCTCAATACTGGGGCAATAGCGCGGACCGACACCCTTGATCTTTCCGCCGTACAGCGGTGATCGGTGCAGATTATCCATAATTACGGCGCGTGTCTGCTCATTGGTCCACGTAATGTGGCAAGGCAGAACGTTTTCGGGCGGGGTGTCGGTTTCAAAAGAAAACGGCACCACCGGCTCTTCCCCTTCCTGCTCCTCCATTTTGGAAAAATCCAAACTGGAACGCAATACACGCGAGGGGGTTCCCGTTTTAAAACGGCGCAACTGCACCCCCATCTTCAGCAACGCGGAGGACAGTGAAACCGAGGGAAACATACCGTCGGGGCCGCTTTCGTAAGAAACGTCCCCCACAAACACCCGCCCTTTCAAAAAGGTGCCGGTTGCCAAGATCACCGCACGGGCGTAATACTCTTCTTCCAGTTTGGTGGTCAAACAAAACCGACCGTCCTCCATACGCACCATATCCACGATCTCAGCTTGGCGGATCGCCAGATTTTCGGTGGTTTCCAGACGGTGTTTCATATAGGCGGAATACTCGCGCCTATCGATCTGTGCACGCAACGAATGTACCGCGGGACCTTTGCCGCGGTTGAGCATACGCGACTGCAGGGTGTTGGCATCCGCCGCCAGACCCATCTCGCCGCCGAGCGCATCGATCTCCCGCACCAAATGGCCTTTTGCCGTACCACCGATGGACGGGTTGCAGGGCATATTACCCACCCAATCCAAATTGATGGTAAACACGGTGGTGCGGCAACCCAGCCGCGCCGCCGCCAGTGCCGCTTCGATCCCTGCGTGTCCTGCGCCGATCACCGCAACGTCCGTTTCTCCCGCTAAAAACCTCATACCACTTGATCCTCGTCGATCGGTCGCTTATAGCGATCACGCAGTTGGCGTGCCGGTTGCAGGAACTTGCCGCCCAACCAATAGAGCACACCCGCTACACCTAAAATGACCAGTCCGATTTTAATAAAAACCTTCATGTTCTCTCCTCCTGCACTCACTTACCCACACAAAAGCGGGCAAACACGTCATCCACGACCGTTTCGGTCACACGTTCGCCTGTCAATTCCAAAATGGCCGCTACCGCATCGTCTACACTCACCGTGACGGCATCCAGCGTCATACCGCCCAGAAGCGCATCCAACGCTTCCTCCACCGCCGCCAAACTGCGGCAGGCACAATCCCGTTGGCGTTCGGTCGCCAATATCGGCTCGCCGCTTTGCAGTTGTTCCACACCCGTGACTTCCGCCACGGCCGCCGTCAACTGCTCGATACCGTCATCCTCAGCCGCAGAAATGATTACTGTATGTTTAAACTTGCTTTGAATATACTCTTTGTCAATTATAAGCGGCTGATCTGCTTTGTTGATGACCGCAATGGCGTGGGAACTTGCCGCTTCTTCTGCCAGCGTAAGGTCCTCCTCCGTCAACGGACGGGCACCGTCAAACACCGCCAATACCAAAGCCGCCGTCTGCATTCGACTGCGTGCACGTTCCACACCGATCGCTTCCACCGTATCGTCGGTCGTGCGGATACCCGCCGTGTCCGCCAAACGGAGAAGCACCTCACCCAAGCGGGCGGTACGTTCCACCACGTCACGGGTGGTGCCCGCCTCGGCGGTTACGATACTGCTCTCACTGCCGGTCAGCCGATTCATCAAGGTGGATTTTCCCACGTTCGGACAACCCACGATCACCGTGTCCACACCGCCTTGCAGTACCTGCCCCGCATCAAACGTAGCAAGCAGACGGGTCAGGGTACGTTTGGCCTCCCGAAGTGTGGTTTCCAGTTCTTCGGGCTGCAGTTCGGGAATATCGTCATCGGGATAATCCACAAACGCCGAAAGACCCGAAAGCAACTGCACCAAGTCGGTCTTTACACCATCCAAGCAACGGAACACGGCACCTTCCCGTGCGGCCAGAGCGGTACGTGCCGAAAGGCGCCCTTCGGCCGCGATCAGCGCCATCACCGATTCCGCACCGGTAAGATCCATCTTACCGTTTACGAATGCACGGCGGGTAAACTCACCCGCACCGGCGGGACGTGCGCCCACCGCAAACGCCGCACGCAATACCCGCTGTAACAGATACACACCGCCGTGGCAGGAAAGCTCCACCACGTTTTCACCCGTGTAACTGTGCGGGGCGCGAAATACCGTTGCCACACATTCGTCAATATCCCCCTCGGCATCAAACACGTGACCGTAACACGCGGTGTATCCCGCCATCGAAACCAACGTCTTGCCCGCCGTGATCGGACGGAACAAGCGGTCTGCCACCGCGGCGGCATCCTCACCCGACAGACGAATGACCCCCAACCCCGCAGGTGCAAGGGGAGTCGCGATCGCCGCTATGGTATCGGAACGTGTCATAATATCACCTCAACATCGGTAAAATAAGGGGGTAGCAAATTGCAAACAGGGGTGTTTTTGTAATCGTTTTAACAGATTATACGATTTGTATATTATTTTCCCTATAGGCTATATATGGGTATTGTACAACAAGAAAAGGCAAAAGTCAATCGGCACAAAGAAAAAACGTGGGAGGTCCTTTGCCCGCAGGTGCCGTTAAAATCGTGACGGGTTTTCCCTTTCTCACCGAGGAAGGAGGTTTTGCGGCGGGAAAGCACCGCCCCAAAAACGGCAAAAGCGGGAAACCCCTTTTGCCGTGTCTGCTCTAATCCGAGGGGTCGTTTATAAAAAAAGATCGGTTGCCTTTCGACAACCGATCTTTACGTTACAGATTGATGCGGCCGTACAGCGTAGCGCTGGATTCGGTCGCGGATTCGGTGCGTGCAGGCGGCGTTGCGCCATCGGCATCCGGCAGAGGATTGCTGCGAGAAACGAACTGACGGATCTCACGCTTGGGCGGGGTGATCTCGTCGCGGCGATTGTCGCGGCGGTCGCCCTCCTGCGGACGGCGGCCTTTGCCACCGCGGCCGCGGGAACGGTTCGGATTATCGTCCGACGGCCCGATGATCACGTAGCGGTTGGGTTCGCTGCCGACACTCCACGAGGTCGCGCCGTTGATGCTCTGCACGGCGGTGTGAATGATGCGACGCTCATAGGGGTTCATCGGCTCCAGCGAAATGCGGCGACCGGTGCGCGCAACTTGGCTCGCATTCTTCTTCGCCAGACCGGTGAGCGAACGCTCACGCTTTTCGCGGTAATTACCGATATCCACCGTTACACGGTAGTAATCGTCGCTTTGGCGGTTCGCGATCAGCGATACCAGATACTGCAGTGCATCCAGCGTGTCACCGCGGCGGCCGATCACAAAACCGAGATCGTCGCCCGTGAGCGCCAACACACAGCCGTTGCCGTCTTCATTTTCGGTCACATCAACGGTGGTATCCCCCACGCCCAACGCATTCAGCACGTCGCGTAGATACGCAGCTGCCGCATCCGCAGGCGAGAGATTTTCCTCCCAAACAGCCTTGACCTCGGCGGGACTGCCGCCGAACAAACCAAACGTCTTCTTCTGCGGCTCTTGCAAGGTTTCAAAAACAACCTCGGCCGCACGGTCAGCGGACAAACCCAATTCGGCAAGTGCCGCCGCCTGTGCCTCCTCGATGGTGGAGGCCTGTGCAATAACTTCTTTACGCACGGTGTTTCTTCCTTTCGTGGTCTTTTTCATTTATGAAACGGGGGTTTCCCGTAAACATCACTTTTCTTCCTTTTTGACTTCGCCCAGTTCAATACCGTTCAACTTCGCCTTTTTCTTTTTGGCGGTGTCTTTCGGTTCTGCAGCGGCACGCGCGGCGGCTTCATCTTCCGCACGTTCACGCTCGTCATCCAAGCGGCGTGCCTCCGCCAACGTCTGCTGTTTCTTAGCCTCTGCACGCGCACGGCGGCGTTCCTCGTAATCCTTTTCCGCCTGTTCGCGAATCTTCTTCGGGTTGTAGATGGTGTTTAAGATCACCGTCTGCACAATGGCAATGATGTTGGAACACGTCCAGTACACACCGACACCGCCGGGAACGGTGAAGGAAATATACAGCGAAAACAACGGCATAAACAGGAACATCATACCGTTGGAACAACCCTGACCGGGCTGTTTTTCACCGCTCATACCCTGCTTGTTGTAGAAAGAGGACAAGAGCGAGGTGATCACCGCCGTGAGACCGGACAACAGCGGAATCAGCCACAGAATGTTGATATCACCGAAGCCGCGTCCCGCCGTCCACGGGTTTTGCAACATCGAACGGTTGCCTAAACGGAACTGTTTGCCCATCGCGGCAATTTCGTTATAATACTCTTCCGCCACGGCGGTATCACCATCCACCGTTTCAGCGATCGAACGAATGATCTCGTCACGGTTAGCATCCAACGCCTGCATCATATACATTTCACGGTAATAGTTCTTTTCACCCAGCTTGCTGCCGTCCACTTTCGTGGTGAGATCGATCACCGTGCCGTTTTCTTTGTGAGTCGCCGTCTTGCCGTCTTTGGATACCGTGTAGTCACTTTCTTTATTGGTGTAGGTTTGCACGTTCACCGCCGAAACCGCCGCATTGATAGCCGTATCCGGCACCGCGCTCAGATACGACAGCGGTTCGTAGATCACCGCGATAATACCGAACAACACGATCATCTGCACGATCAGCGGTAAGCAACCGCCGGTGAGAGATACACCCTCTTTTTCATACAGCGCCTGCTGTTTTTGCTGCAGTTTTTGCGGATCGTTCTTATATTTTTTCTGTAAACGCTCCAAACGCGGCGCCAGACGAATACGGTCCGCCTGCTTCTTCTGCGATTGCAGGGAAAAGGGGAACAACAACACACGAATGATCAGTGTGAACAAAAAAATCGCCAAAAAATAATCGTTGACCCAGTTGTACACCCAGCCCATAACTGCACCGAGCGGACCTGCCAAAAAACCAAACAAACCCATGGTATACGTATCTCCTTTTACATATCACTGTCTGCATCATACAGACTTTCCGCTTCCGCATCGTCCATATATACGGCTGTTTTTTGCCGACGAAAGGTAAATTTTTTGGGAACGGGATCGTAACCCTTACCTCCCCACGGATTACAACGCAAAATGCGCCACAAAGCCAGCAAACCTCCGCGCAACGTGCCGAAACGCGCAAACGCCTCCACCGCATACTGCGAACAGGTCGGCGTAAACCGACAACACGGTTTTGTGTGTGCGGAAATACGGCGCTGATACCACCGCACCGCGGCAATGCACCACCGTCTCACAACACACCCGCCTCTTTCAACTGCTTACGCAAAACGGGCAACAGTTCGGTGCTTTTCATCGAAAGCAGGCGGGCACGTGCCACAAACACAATATCAAACCCACCGTGCAGTTCGGGATACAACGCCGCATACGCCGCACGTATCACGCGGCGGCAACGACTGCGTTTGACCGCCTTACCGATCTTTTTACCCGTAGTAATTCCCATACGCAACAACGGCTGCCCGTTTTCATCCTTCAAACGACTTTTGCGGACATACGTGATCACCGCGGGATGCACAAAGGCACGACCGCGATAATACAAGGTGCGAAACTCCGTGTTGCTTTTCAACACAGCAAAACGCGCCATAGCCGCACTCTCCTTTCGGGATAAGAAAAAAAGCCACGCTAAGGTGGCTTTTTTTAGTGGGTCAGACGTGCTCTGCCTTTCGCACGGCGGCGAGCCAGCACCTTACGGCCATTCGCCGTTGCCATTCTCTTGCGGAACCCGTGTTCCATTTTACGATGACGCTTTTTGGGCTGATAGGTACGAAACATACTACGCCCTCCTTTCGGTTTCCGGATTGGCTGTTCATAAGCGACAACCTTGCGAGGATACATTATACCAAACCTCACCTTAAAAAGTCAACCCATTTTTCACGAATTTTAAGAAATTTTTCGAGCCTTGTGGTCATACGTTTTTTAAACCACAACATTTTGTGTTTGATACAAAATACCCTGTCTTTTTTTCAACAAATCCAAGAAAATCGCTTGAAAGTTTCTCTTATATATGGTATAATATAAATATATATGTATCTAATTTATATCTAGATATAGCTATATCACGTTTTTAATTAAAAAAGGAGATAAACAATGAAATCCATTGACGAAGTTTGGGCGGGTATTCAAGCGGCTTTAAAGGCCATGCCGGAAGTCAGCGTTACGGCGTATGACACGTGGCTTTCTCCGTTGGAACCCCGTGAGATACAAGACGGTAACTTGGTGTTGTACGTGGAAACGGCTTTTCAAAAAGGCATCATTTTGGATTGCTACACCACGCGGCTGGAACAGGCCGTGATGCAGGTGATGGGCTTGCCGCTGAAGGTACGCATTATTTCGGGAGAGGACGATAAATATCCCGAACCGCCGCCGGAAGATGAAAACGACGTACATACCGTTATCAACCGCCGTTTGATGGATGCGCGTATTCCCGAATACGAATATTCGTTTGAAAACTTTATCGTCGGTTCGTCCAACCAGTTTGCTCACGCGGCGGCACAGGCGGTGGCTAAGGAACCTTCTTCCATCTACAACCCGCTGTTTATTCACGGCGGTTCGGGCCTCGGTAAGACTCACTTGATGTATGCGATCTGCAACGAGATCCGTATGCGTAACCCCGGTTTTAAAATTATCTACACCAAAGCCGAAACTATGACCAACGAGATCATCGAAGCGATCCGCGGCGGTCACACGGCGGAACTGCGGGAAAAATACCGCAAGGCGGATATGCTGTTGGTGGACGATATTCAGTTTATCGCCGGTAAGGAATCCACACAGACGGAATTCTTCCACACCTTTGAAGCGTTGCATCAGGCAAACAAACAGATCGTGCTGACGTCCGACCGTCCGCCGAAGGAGATATCTTCGTTGGAGGACCGTTTGCGTTCGCGGTTTGAAGCCGGTCTGTTGGCAGATATTCAACCGCCCGATCTGGAAACCCGCATTGCCATTGTAAAACGCAAAGCACAGTTGCTGCAACTGGATCTTTCGGATGAGATCGCGGAATACATCGCGACCCAACTGAAAACGAACGTCCGTCAGTTGGAAGGCGTGGTGCGCCGCATTATGGCAAACCAACTGCTGGCGGGTGAAAAACCGTCGCTGGCGGTGGCACAAAACGCCATTCGGGACATCCGCTCCACCGCACTGCCCGCACCCGTCACGGTGGATAAAATTATGTCGGAAGTTTCCCGCACCATGAACGTCACGGTGGACGACCTGCGCGGCAAAAAACATTCGGCCGGTATCTCCCGTGCACGGCAGGTGGCCATGTATGTGGTACGTGAAGTGGTAAGTTCGATGTCGATGGATGCGATCGGGCAGGAATTCGGCGGCCGCGATCACTCCACCGTGGTGTACACCATCCAAAAGGTAGAAAAACTGATGGAGTCGGACGATGCTTATAAAGGGCTCGTTAAGGACATTATCAAAAACGTGTCCAACCAATAATTTTCCACTTTTTCTTCACCTTTCCACAAGCGTTTTAAACGGTGGAGTGGAATGTGGATAACGGTTGAAAACGTTTTTCACGGTTTTGCACCGTTCTTTCACATCACGGAAGAGGTGAAAACGGCGATAATACGAGAAACTTGAACGTTTTCCCCTTTTTCCACCGCCCCTATTACTATATCTAAAAAGATAGATGGATTTTTATATCATAAATCCTCGATGAAAGGAACGAACACCCTATGAAATTTTTCTGTCAGAAACAAGCACTGGTCGATGCGGTAAACAACGTCACCCGTGCGGTCAGCAATCGCAGCACCATTCCCGCGTTGGAGGGTATCTTGATTCGTGCGACCTCGTCGTTGTTCCTTGCGGGCTACGATATGGAGATCGGTATTACCACCAATATCGAAGCACAGGTGCAAGACCCCGGTGAGATCGTGTTGCCCTGCAAGCAGTTCGGCGACATCGTGCGCCGTCTGCCGGATGAAATGGTTTCCATTTCTGCGAATGAGAAGTTGAACATCACCATTCGCAGCGGTGCGGCAGAATTTAATATCGTGGGCATGTCGGCGGCGGATTTCCCCGAAATGCCGTCAGTATCGGACGGTATGGGTTTTTCGGTTCCGCAGAACGTGCTGAAAGGTATGATCCGTCAGACCCTGTTTGCGGTGGCACCGCCGGATTCCGGCAAACCGATCCACACCGGCACGTTGTTTGAGGTGGAAAATTCCACCCTGCGTTTGGTGTCGGTGGACGGCTCGCGCTTGGCGATTCGCACCGAACAGGTGAAAGCCAACGAAGAAATGAAGTTTGTGGTGCCCGGCAAGACGTTGAGCGAAGTGTTGAAACTTACGAGCGACGAGGATACGCCGATTTTTATGGCGGTGGGCCGCCGTCACATCGTGATGCAGATCGACGGTTACGCCGTGATATCCCGTTTGTTGGACGGCGAGTTTTTGGCCTATCGCAAGGCGATCCCCCCCACCAGCAGCACCACCCTGCGCGTGAAAACGCGTGAGATGATCGATGCGGTGGAGCGTGTGTCGCTGGTGGTGAACGACCGTGTGAAGTCGCCGCTGGTCTGCTCGTTTGAAGATAACAGCATCGCGCTGTCCTGCACATCTTCCATCGGCAGTGCAAACGATCTGATCAAATGCGAGATGCAGGGTGAAAAACAGGAGATCGCGTTTAACAGCCGCTTTATGTTGGATGCACTCAAAAACAGTGAATCGGACGAAGTGGTGTTGGAACTGGGCAGTTCGCTTTCTCCCATCAAGATCGTACCGCCTTCGGGCAACGAGGAATTTTTGTTCATCGTGTTGCCGGTACGTATGAAAAAGTAAGGTAAACGATTATGAAACAAACAGTGGAAATACATACGCCGTTTATTCGCTTGGATGCGTTGCTTAAATTGTGTGCCGCGGTGGAAAGCGGCGGGCAAGCCAAAGTGTTGGTGCAGGGCGGACAGGTGTTGGTAAACGGGGAGGTGTGCACCATGCGCGGAAAAAAACTGGTGCAGGGTGACACGGTGCAGGTAAACGGACAGGACACGGTGTATACCGTGGCAGTGGTATGAGAGTCACACGGCTGTGTGCCGAAGGGTTTCGCAATTTAAAGACGACCGATATTCGGCCGACAAGCGGTGTCAATCTGTTTTGCGGTGCCAATGCACAGGGCAAGACGAATTTGCTCGAAGCGTTGTGGTTGTTTACGGGCGGGCGCAGTTTTCGCGGTGCAAAGGATGCAGAAATGATCGGTTTCGGCTGTGATAAAGCCACGCTGAATATGGAATTTCTGGCCGCCGAACGTGAACAAAAAGCCACCGTTACCGTAGCACCGCGGCGCACGGCGGTGCTGAACGGGGTGGAACTCGGGCCTGCCACCAAATTGGCGGGTCGGTTTTGCGGAATCGTGTTTTCCCCCACTCACCTTTCTTTGATCAAAGAAGGGCCGGATAACCGCCGTCGGTTTTTGGATGCGGCGTATTGTCAGTTACGCCCGACCTATACGAGCGTGCTTGCGGCGTATACCCGCACGCTGACACAGCGCAACGCACTGCTGCGTGAAGTGCGGCAAGGGGCGGTCGTGGGGGCGGAAGAACTGCTTTCGGTGTTTGACAGTCAGTTGGCGGCACACGGCGCCCGTTTGATCCGTGTGCGCGGGGCATACCTCGCCCACATTGCGCCGATGGCAGCGGCTGTTTACGACGGACTTTCCCGCAAACAAGAAAAATTAGAACTGCAATACCTGCCTTCGGGTGATCTGCCGTGGGATGCTTCGGCAAAAGAAGTGCAAGCGGCACTGGAACAGGCGTTACTGCACGCCCGTGCGGCGGATATTGCGGCGGGGTTTTCCACCGTGGGTCCGCACAGAGATGACTTTGACGTGGCGATCAATCGATTGTCCGCTCGCGTGTACGGTTCGCAAGGACAACAGCGTTCGGCGGTGTTGGCACTCAAATTGGCGGAAGCCGAAGCCTTGCGGGAGGTGACCGAGGAAGCACCCGTTGCCCTGCTCGATGACGTAATGAGCGAGTTGGACGAGTGGCGGCAGGATTATTTATTGAATCATTTGACCGACGTGCAGGTGTTTATCACCTGCTGTGAACCGTCTTCGGTGATGCGTATGGCGGGCGGTGCCCGTTTTCGTGTGGAAGGCGGAAAAATAACAGAGGAATAGGAGAATTTACGATGGCATTGACAAAAGAAGAACAGATTCGTGAAATTGACGAACGTGCAAAGAAAGATAAAAAGAAATGGTTGCTGATCATGGCGGGCATTATGTCCTTCATCGTTGCGGTGGCGGCGGTGGTCGCGATCATTAGTTTGGCGGCAGCGCCCGCGGCGTTGATCGCGGCGATCATCGGGCTGGCGATCACGGCAAAACTGTGTATGGAGCAGGTTGGAAAGATCAACGAGCGCCATAAAAACGATTTGAACAAACTCGATAACAAGGGGCATTATTGATGGTGGGCACACCGTACTTGCACCTTGGCGGGGACGTGGTGGTTCGAACCCGTGACGTCGTTGGTATCTTTGATATGGAAAAAACCACCGAATCGGCAATTTCCCGTCGCTTTTTAGCGGATGCGGAAAAGGGCGGCCGCGTGTATACTGTGTCGTACGAACTGCCGAAAGCGTATGTCGTCACCGCAGAGGAAGACGGCAGTGAAACGGTATACATCACGCAGGTGTCCGCCGCCACTTTACGGCGTCGGATGAAGAAAGGGATGGAATAAATGGAAGAGAAAGAATTGGAGTTGCAGGAACAGGACGTAACGGCGGCAGACGAGGCGTATGACGAAAGTCAAATTCAAGTTTTGAAAGGCTTGGAGGCGGTGCGTAAGCGCCCCGGTATGTACATCGGCTCGACCGGCCCGCGCGGTCTGCACCATTTGGTGTTTGAGATCGTGGATAACTCCATTGACGAAGCGTTGGCAGGTTTTTGCACGCATATCGAAGTGGAAATTCTGCCGAATGACGTCATCACCGTGCGGGATAACGGCCGCGGTATTCCTGTCGGTATGAATGAGGAAATGGGTCTGCCCACCGTTACGGTGGTGTTGACCGTTCTGCACGCGGGCGGTAAGTTCGGCGGCGGCGGTTACAAAGTCGCGGGCGGTCTGCACGGCGTGGGTTCTTCGGTCGTGAACGCGCTTTCGGAATGGATGGAAGCCGAGATCTCGCGTGACGGCAAGGTGTATGCCCAGCGGTTTGAACGCGGCAACGCGGTGAACGATCTTACGGTGATCGGTGAATCCACCGGCGACGGTACGCTGATCCGCTTTAAGCCGGATGCCGACATCTTTACCGAAACCACGGAATTTGAATACGAAATTTTGCAAAAACGGTTGCGTGAGCAGGCGTTCTTGAACGCCGGACTCAAGATCACGCTTACCGATTCACGTGATGCCGAAAACACAAAGACGGAAGAATTTTGCTATGAAGGCGGTATCTCCTCTTTCGTGGAATATATGAACAAAACGCGCGGTTACGAAGTGCTTCACAACGAAGTGATCCACTTGAGTAAGAGCGGTGACGATTCCTTTGCCGAAGTGGCACTGCAGTATAACGACAGTTACAACGAAAACATCATTTCGTTTGCGAACAATATGCACACGGTGGACGGCGGCACGCACGAAAATGCGTTCAAAGTCGGTATCACCCGTATTTTGAACAACTATGCGCGCCGTCACGGTATGCTGAAGGATGCGGATGCCAACTTAAAGGGTGACGACGTGCGCGAAGGTCTTACCGCGGTGGTGTCGGTCAAGTTGCAGGATGCCCAGTTTGAATCGCAGACCAAAGCGAAACTCGGCAACACCTCCATGACCACGTTGGTCAACTCCCTGCTTACCGAAAAATTGGGAGATTATCTGGAAGAAAATCCCGCCGTGGCAAAAGCGATCTTGGAAAAATCCATCAACGCCGCCCGTGTGCGCGAAGCGGCACAAAAGGCGCGCGAAGCCGCTCGTAAAAAGAGCGGTCTTGCCTCCACCCGTATGCCCGAAAAACTTGCCGACTGTATTTGGAACGATGCCGAACGCACCGAACTGTACATCGTCGAGGGTGATTCGGCAGGCGGTTCCGCCATTCAGGGACGTGACCGTAACTATCAGGCGATCCTGCCCTTGTGGGGTAAGATGCTGAACGTGGAAAAAGCGCGACTGGATAAGGTGTACGGCAACGAAAAGTTGATCCCCGTGGTGATCGCGCTGGGTTGCGGTATCGGTGACGATTTTGATATTTCGAAACTGCGGTACGGCAAGGTCATTATCATGGCGGATGCCGACGTGGACGGTGCTCATATTGCCACCCTGCTTCTCACCTTCTTCTTCCGCTTTATGCGTCCGTTGGTGGATGAGGGTCACGTATATATCGCTCAGCCCCCGCTGTATAAAGTGTCGAAGGCGAAGCAGGTGCGGTATGCTTTCTCGGACGAGGAACGCGATCAGTATATTGCGGAACTCGGCGGCAGTGCGGATATTCAGCGCTATAAAGGTCTTGGTGAAATGGATCCCGAACAGTTGTGGGAAACCACGATGGATCCTGCGTTCCGCACCATGCTGCGCGTGACCATTGAGGATGCCGCGGCGGCGGACGAAGCGTTTACCATTTTGATGGGCGATAAGGTGGAACCGCGCCGCGAGTTTATTGAGAAAAACGCCCGCTACGTGGAGAATCTCGATGTCTGATACCGTAACCTATACACTCACCGAAGCCGAGTTGTTTTCGGCGTTGTGGCACACGCGCCGATCAAACGGCCGTTTGATCGTGCAGACGGTGTTGTTGTTGGTGCTGGGTGTGCCGGCATTGGTCGGTGTGCTCGGAGGCAAGCGGGATGCCGCAACCTTGTTGTGCGGTACCGTGCTTCCCCTGCTCGCGGTATTGCAATGGGTGTGGCCGTGGGCGGAATTTCGGCGTGAAGCGCGGATGTCGGCCGCTCAAAACACACCGCTTACTCTCACCTTCACTGCCGAAACCTTGACGGTCGCAAACGAAACGGTCGCATGGCAAAACGCCGTGCTTCGCCGTGTCAACGACTGTGTGCTGTGGCGGGTGGACGGGCAATGGATCGTGATCCCCCGCCGTGCGGTGAGTGATGCCTTGTGGGAAACTCTTTTGAAGGAGGCCGAAGCGTAATGCGTTTTCAACATGGTGACCGTGTGTGTTTTATCGGCGACAGCATCACGGCGGCAAACGAGCACGTGGCGCGTATCGCCGCGCATTATCACGATCGCTACCCCACCGAAGACATTCGGTTTTATAACTGCGGCGTCGCCGGCTGTACCCTCACGGGTCTGTTGCAATATTTTGACGATGACGTAGCCCCGCGCCGTCCCACCCACGCGGTGGTGATGCTGGCGGTAAACGACTCCGGACCGTGGTTGCTGGAAATGCCGCGCGGTGAGGAACGGTTTGCCGCGCTGAAAGAGCGGTACGATACCTATTGCCGCAACGTGGAAGCGATGTATCAAAAACTCACCGCTATTGGTGCTAAGGTGATTTTCTGCACCCCTGTGCCGTATGCGGAGTATGAACCGAACGAAGGCGGCGTTTCTCGCGGTTGTTATGCGATGGTGGCGGCGTATGCCGCGTATGTGCGGGAATTTGCCCGTGCCAAAAACTGCCCCCTTTGCGAGATACACGATTATATTGCCGAAGAAATGCAAAAACAGGTGTTTTTCGGTCCCGACCGTACCCATCCCAACGAGGCGGGACAATACTACATGGCCAAACGGTTTTTGGCGTTTCAGGGGGAGGAGATCGCCCCCTTTGCGCCGATTCCCGCCGCGATGGCGGAATGGCGCGCCAACACCGCCGCCTTGCGGAAGGTGTATGAAGGCGAGTGGAACGTGATTCAAAACTATGCACTGCCCACCGCCGAAAAGATGGCGTTTATGCAAACCTATTTGGACGAGAAGCGTTATGAACAGACCCATGCGCCGCAATCCTTTGAGCGCTGGGTAAAAGGGTATTTGGAAAATAAACCGAGAGTAAAAGAATTGATGGATATTACAGAAAGTATTTGGTAAAGGAGAATGGGTATGGCGCAGTCCGCTTCTCCGCGCGCCGTATTCTCGGTGGCGGTTACAGTTGAAGAGTACACGGCGGCGGCACGGATAGCCTCGTTGGGCGGCGGCCGTTTACGCACCGCGTGGGTGGGTTTTGTGCTGTTGGCGGCACTGACCTTGACGATAGCGGCTTCGCTGGCGGCGTATACGTTGGCGGCGATAGGGCTGTTGCTCGGCGGCGGCGTGATCGCGCTCACCGCGTTGTGCTTGATGCAGTATGCTTTTGGGCGCACCGTCGCGCGGAATTACACGGTGTTTTCCGCCACCTTCCCCACGGCCGAAGTCGTGTTGTGGGAAGATATGTTGGAATACAACGGTGCGTATTGCCGCCGTAATGAAGCGTATGCGTTGTTTTCCCGTTTGGTGGAAAGCCGCACGCTGTTCGTGCTTCAGCGTGAGGACGGCACTTTTTTGGTGATTCCGAAACGTGCGCTGGCCACCACCGACAACGCCGCGGATTTTTTACGCCTTACCTTTGCACGTAAATACCGCAAAACAAGGGGGTAATATTTTGGAAACTTTCAGTATCAGTGTATTACTCACCAAAGATGAATATTGTTCTTCGGCGGCGCACCGTCTGCCCTCGCTTGGTTGGGGAATTCCGATCGGCTTGTTTTTGATGTTGTGCGGTGTGACGGTGTGGCTGTTGGAACTGGGCGCTTCGCTCACGTGGGGCTTTTTGGTGATCGGTGTGACGGCGGCTCTGTTCGACAGTGTGATACTCCCCGTGTTGGTGCGCGGTGTGATGGGTGCGCGGTTTGATCGCACGCGGCATGAGGCGTGGCACCTCACCTTTTCAGGGGAGAGCGTGACGGTGAAAAGCGGCCGCGTAAGCGGAACGTTTCCGTATACCCTGTTGACCTATGCGGAAGAGACCGTACATTATTTTAATTTGGATTTCGGTGCAGAGTTGTCGCTGTGTGTGCCGCGCCGTGCGCTGGCACCGTGGCAGATCACCGCGTTGCAACGGCTGATCGCCGTGTGACGGATGTGAAAGGAGTAGGTATGGAATATCGCTATTCGGCAGTGGCGGCACTGCCGCTCACACCGTCGGCCGATGACACCCCTACACCGCCCGTTACGGTGCACGGCAACGGCATTTCGGAATACAATTTTTCCGCCATCCGCGTGCATGATCATCCCACGCGTTGGGTGATGGCCTCGAGTGTGTTGTTGCTCGTTTTGTTTGGTTTGGGTGCGGCAGGGCTTGCCACCACGGACGTCGGCGTTGCGGAAGGCATGTTCTTGTGGGGCATCTTGGCGGTGGCGTTCGCCGTGGCAACGGTCGGCCGTCATTACCGCAAACAAACCGCCGTGCAGCGGGATATCCATGCGCGCCGATTGTATACCGCCGCGGTGGCGGGCGGCGTGACCACCACCGTCTATCCCGACCGCATCGAACAGGCCTCTGCCCGTTGGCGACAGACGGTAGTTTTCAACCAAGGATCCCGCTTTGTGGAAAACCGCGACTGGTTTTTCGTGGAAACCGACGGTGTGCGTGCCATTGTGGCGGCGGGGGACGTCACCCCGTGGGAAGCACAGGCGATGTATGAACACATCGCGCGGGCGATACCGCCGAATCGGCAGTTTCAACGCGGGCAATTTGCCGCGCGCCGCGAAGAATCCGCACCGCCGCCCTTTTCCGCCGAACCGCCCGTGTGCTATGAACGGGTGGCCTACCGTGAGGAAGAAAAACGCGGTGTGGCGTGGCCGCGGGGGTTGTTACCGTGGCTGTTTGTGCCGTCTTTGATCGTGAGCGGTATGTTTACCGTGCTGTTTCAGGTGACACCGTTGTTTTTTCTGGATTATCTCTTGTTTTTCACCGCCTGTTTCGGCGGCGTTTTGGCCGTGACGCTTGCGGTGTTGCATCTGCGGAGGGAAACGAAAAGCCATCCCGTGTCGGCACTCGATTTCACGGCGGACGGCCTGCGAATTGAGCGGGCAGACGGCAGTCAAGAATTTGCGGCGGCGGCGGACGTGCACGCGCGCCGCACTCCCGACGGCGTGCGGTTGTTCACCCCCGCCGGCGTGTTCACCGTGCCGTGGTCGGCCACTGTGCATCGTCAACAACTGGAGTGGATGCTGTTTCATCAGCGCCCGACTTCGTTTTAATAATACGGACGAGTATCTTAACAAAGGAGTTTGAATTATGGCAGACGAACAGATCGTACAGGAAGTACATACTACCGGTAAGGAATACGATGTAGATCTGGAAAAGATCATGAAAAAGAATTTTCTGGCGTATTCGATGTCGGTCATTGTGGCGCGTGCCCTGCCCGACGTGCGTGACGGTTTAAAACCCGTGCATCGTCGTATTCTGTACACCATGCACGAGAACAGCCTCACCCCCGATAAAGCGCACCGTAAGTGTGCCGATACGGTGGGTGCGGTGCTCGGTCGGTACCATCCGCACGGTGACGCATCGGTTTACGATGCCATGGTGCGTATGGCACAGGATTTCTCGCTGCGGTATCCCCTGATCGACGGTCACGGCAACTTCGGTTCGATCGACGGTCACTCGGCGGCTGCCTATCGTTACACCGAAGCGCGTATGAGCCGTATGTCGCTGGATATGCTGGTGGATATCGACAAGGACACGGTGGATTTCGACCCGAACTACGACGACCGTTTGGAAGAGCCGCGCGTGCTTCCTTCCCGTTTTCCGAACCTGCTTGTGAACGGTTCTTCGGGTATTGCGGTCGGTATGGCGACCAACATTCCTCCGCACAACCTGTGCGAGGTTATTGACGGTATCTGTTATCTCATTGATAACCCCGAAGCGGAAGTGGTGGAGTTGATGGACTTCATTAAAGGTCCCGACTTCCCCACCGGCGGTGTGATCATGGGCTATTCGGGCATTCGTGCGGCGTATGCGACCGGCCGCGGGCGCATTACGGTGCGTGCGCGTACCGAGATCGAAGAGTTGCCGAACGGCCGTTTCCGCATCGTGATCTCCGAGATTCCTTATCAGGTGAACAAACTCGCGATGGTGAAATCCATTATCGAGTTGGCAGACGAAAAGCGCATCGAAGGCATTCACGACGTGGTGGACTATTCCAGCCGTGAAGGTCTGCAGGTGGTCATTGAACTGAAGAAGGATGCCAATCCGCAGGTCGTGCTGAATCAGTTGTTTGCCTACACCCAGATGCAGGTCACGTTCGGTGCCATTATGTTGGCGCTGGTCGATGGCGTGCCGCGTGTGTTGAACCTTAAGCAGATGCTGGAAGAATATATTAAATTCCAGTGCGAGGTCATCACCCGCCGCACGCAGTTCGATCTGAAAAAAGCCAAAGAGCGTGCCCACATCGTGGAAGCGCTGAAAAAAGCGAGCGACTTCATTGACGAGGTCATCACCATCATCCGTGAATCCAAGGATGTGCCGCTGGCGAAAGAGAATTTGATGGCGCGTTTTGAGTTTGATGACGTGCAGGCGGATGCTATCGTGAAGATGCAGCTCGGCCGCTTGGCAGGTCTGGAACGCCAAAAGATCGAAGATGAACTGGCGGCGTTGCTTGCCCGTATTGCGGAATTTGAAGATATTCTGGCCAGCGAAACGCGTATTCGCACCATCGTGAAGGAAGAATGCCTCAAGATGCGTGATAAATACGGTGACGAGCGCCGCACCTCCATTTCGATGGTGTCGGGCGAGGTGGATATCGAAGATCTTATTCCGGTGGAAGAATGTGTGCTCACCCTCACCCGCAGTGGGTACATCAAGCGCCAGACGTCGGATACCTATAAGTCGCAACGGCGCGGCGGTCGCGGTATCAAGGGTATGTCCACCCGTGAGGAGGATATCACCGAAACGATGTTCCTGTGTTCCAGCCACGACGTGGTGATGTTCTTCACCACCGCCGGCAAGGTGTACCGCCTAAAATGTTACGAAGTGCCGGAAGGCAGCCGTACTTCCAAGGGTATGAACATCGTAAACCTGCTTCCGTTGGAAGGGGACGAAAAGGTTTCCGCGATGATCTGTGCTAAGGAATTCGACGACGAGAGTTACCTCTGTATGGTTACGCGCCACGGTATTGTGAAGCGTACCAGAATGTCGGCGTATGCCAATGCGCGTAAGAGCGGCCTTATCGCGATCGACCTCGACGACGGGGACGAACTCGCGTGGGTGCAGTTGACCGATGGTTACCAAAAACTGATGGTTGCCACCAAACAGGGTATGGCGATCTGCTTTGACGAAAACGATGCCCGTGCCATCGGTCGTACCGCGCGCGGTGTGCGTGCCCTCACGCTGAAAGAGGGCGATGAAGTCGTGGGTATGGAACTGTATGACCCGAACAAGCTGTTGCTCACCGTGACCGAAACGGGCTACGGCCGACTCAGCAGTTTTGCGGATTACCGCGTACAGTCCCGCGGCGGTAAAGGTCTCACCAACTACCACACCGCAGAATACGGTGCGGTTGCGGCGGTGCGTACCGTGAGTGAGGAGGAAGATATTATTCTCATCTCCTCCGACGGTATCGTGATCCGTATGCACGTGGATGAGATCCGTCAGTGCCGCCGCCCGTCCAAGGGCGTGCGTGTGATGCGCGTGCAGGGCGATACCCGTATTATGTCGCTGGTTACGACCGAGCGTGCAGAGGATGAAGACGGTGAGGAGATCGCCGCCCCCATTGACGAAGGCGATGCCGATGTCGGTGCGGAAACGGCGGCAGAAGAATAAAAAGAAAAAGGACGGAGAAAACAGTCGGACTGTTTTCTCCGTCCTTTTGTTGTAAAAGTAAGACCTCGCGATATGAGTGGTTTTTTGTTATGTGCGGGGATTTTAGGCGAAAATGCATTACGAAATGTATAAACGCCACGGTATTATACAAAAACGAATGAAAATCCCCAATAATACCCCCCTAAAATCAGTGCATTTCTCGGAGTCGTTTGTCTGCCAAAGCAGAGAATTTTTGTATGGTTGCAATCTCCGAAGCCATGTACGGCAGACCGTTGAACCGATACAGGTCGTGTTGCCACAAATGCAGTTGCAACGAACCGTGGTATTTCGGATCGGCGATTATTTCCAAAAAGCATCCGTGCGGTTCGTAGGTCTGGGAATATCCTTGGATCAATCCCCAGTTGTAACAGCCGATCTTTTCAAGATAAAACAGTGGGAAGATCTCTTCCACGCGTTGATTCCCGATACGGTGCAACCACTCGGTGCACACCATGGGGCGGCCGTAGGCGTTGTGCAGAGCTTCGATCACCTGCACGGTTTGTGCAAACGGCAAATAGCAGTGAAAAGAGATAATATCGGACAACTCCAATGCACGCAGTTCTGCCGGAGTATACGGCTTTTGCTCGTTGTCGTACAGATAGCATTCCGCCGTGAGCGGTTGGATCGGGTCGTGCGACCGCAAAATCTCAAAGAACTTTTCCATATACGGCACGCTCATCATTTCGCGGCGTGAGTTACCGATCTCGTTCCAGACGTTCCACACTTGCACGCGCGGATCCTTAGCGTATTTTGCCGCCAGCTCATCCACCATGCGGTAATATTCCGCCGTATAGGCAGGGTCGTCGATCGGCAGATATCCCGGCTCTGTGTATCCGCCTGCATGCGGACCGCGGCGGATACCGCTGTGATAGCCCCAATCCACCGCTTGTTCCCCGAATGTCGGCGGCACATAATCCGCTTTCGGCACACAGCAGTCGTTGCCCAGCACAAACATAACTTTGACACCGTATTTGTCGGCAAGCGTGAGATATTCTTCTACGTTTGCCATAAAGCTGTCGTGTTGATGATACCAAACCTCAAATTGTACCACCGCGCGTACCGCATTGTATCCCGTCTTTTTTGCCAGATCAAATTCATATTCTATCTGTTCGGCCACCGCACGGTGATTATATTCTTGCCACATGGCAATGCGGTTGACGCAGTTGGACGGATAGCCGCACCATCCGCGAATCCACGGTTGGGCATTATACCATTCCCACGCTTGTTCTTTTGTCCATTGTGTTGTCATGTATATACGCCTCCTTTTCACCATAATACCGCCTGCCGTCTTGACAAACAAGCAAAAAACGGATAATATATTCCCAAAAAGTAAGGTGAAAGTATGAATGTGTTGCAAAGACGCGTGCCGATGTATCAACGCGAGAACTGCGGAAAACATTACGAATGTCGAAGCGACTGGCACGACAATTACAAAGTGAGGGCACACCTCCACCGCTTCAGCGAATGGTTGTTTGTGGAGTCGGGTGTAATGACGATGTATCTCAACGGGGAAAGGATACAGGTACAGGCAGGGAGTGCGGTTATGATCCTGCCGAACGAGGTGCACGCCTACACCGACGAAACTGCCAGTCGCGCGCTGTGCGTGGTGTGTTCGAACGATTTTATTCCCTGTCTGTTTGAAAAACTCGGAGAAAACTATCCGGAGTCCCCCGTGTTTTCAGCCAAAGCGGTGGCCGATGTGTTCCGAGAGATACCGAAAACATCCCCCGATGATGCCGTGCGGTTTATGGGGCTTCTGAATCTGGTGTGTTCCGCGTTTTTAGAACAGACAATCATTGTGCCGAAAAAGGCAGGCAAGCGAAATCCGCCCTATCGTGAAGCGCTGACCTATATTGATGAACATTATCGCGAGGATATATCGCTCTCATCGATGGCGGTGGCACTCGGTTATCACGAAAAATATCTTTCCGCCGTGCTCGGCAGCATGAGTGATATGAACTTTCGCAACTTGCTCGCCTCTCGCCGCGTGGAATATGCATGTGCATTGTTGCGCGAAAGCGACACGTCCCGTTCTATCGCCGAAGTGGCACACGCTGCAGGCTTTTCCTCCATCAACACCTTCAATCGGAAGTTTAAGTTCTTTTGCGGCATGACGCCGCGCGAATTTCAAAATAACAGATAAAAGCGGTGCCGGAGGGCACCGCTTTTATCTGTTATAAACCAAATGCTTATTCCGCAATTGTAGGATCAAACGATACGCCGACGCGTCCGCCTTTGCGTGCTTCGCACAGCAAAAGATAGGGGGAGGAATTGGTATCGTGCTGCACTAAGCACAGGCGTTTCGGTTCCAAACCGGCCGTTCGCAGGGCCGTCATAAGGTCTGCCAGTCGTTCGGGACGGTGGCAGAGGAAAAAGCGACCGCCGTGTTTCAGCATCCGCGCCGCCGCGGTGCAGAGCTCATCGAGCGCGGCAGGGGAGTCTTCGTGCCGTGCAATGCGGCGCGCTTCGTTTGTGTTTACGCCGCCGACGGCCGAGGGGAAATACGGGGGATTGCACACCACCGCATCAAAGGAAGAGGGGAGCAAGGGGGCGGTGCGCCAATCGGCGGTCAACACGGTAATATGTTCTTGCAATCCGCTGTGAACGACCGACCGTGCCGCCAATTCGGTGGCGTCGGGTTGAATATCCAGTGCGGTGATCTGCGGTAACTCCCGCCCTGCCGTTCGTGCGTTTTGACACAGTTGCAGAGCAACGACTCCGCACCCCGTACCGAATTCGCAAATGCGGCGAAGTCCCTGCGGCACAAAAGCGGCCAACCGCAACGCATCCGCACCAAAGGTGTAGTCGGACGTGGTAAACACACCGATCTCCTTTCCCAGAGCCTCCCAATGCGGCATCGTTATGCCTCCTTTTTGTTTTTAGTGCGTGCGATACATGCTGCTATGATCATCACCGCAAGACCGACCCCCGTGACAATGCCCACGACCGACCAGCGAACGTCGGTGAGCCCCGCAAAGGTAAACGCACCGGTTTCGGGATCCTGCACGTGCGGGAAGATCGCCACGACGTCGTATATCACGGCGGCAATAGGGGCGCCGATCGTGAGTGCCGCAAGCCAGCCTGCTCCGCGGGTGCGGGACACCGAAAGGCGGGTGGGAATATCCCCGCGGAAATCCAACACCGAGCCGAGGAAATACGCGCCCGCCGCCGTAATGACGGTTTCGGGAATCATATACGTCGCGTTATAGCCGATGGAATAGATGAGTGCGGCGGCGGTGGGAATGGAAATGCCCGCCCACACGGTAGCACCCGCGATCACGTGCAGAATATACCGCACCACACCGTACAGCACGGCACCGTAGGTAAGGGCAAGCGACTGGTTTTTCACACGGCGAAACACACCGCCGAGCCCCACCGCGGCAAACGCCACGATGAAATCCAGCACCAACACCGCCGTGACCGACCAAAAGCCCGTAACATACGAGAGTGAGGACGAAAACGCCAGTTGCAACAGTCCGTAGGCCAACCCCGCGAAGGTGCCGAAGCCGACACCGTGGCGGAAGGCGAGCAGCACGAGCGGCACCGCCGAGGCGGCGGTGACACTGCCGCCGTAGGGTAGGTCAACCAGTTTGACCAGCGACAGCACGGTGGCAAGGGCGAGCATGACCGCGCCTTCGGTGAGGCGCAGAACGCGGGGGTGCACCCCGTTTTGTGTGATTTTTGACATTGACAAACAACTCCTTCGTGATGGGAAATTAAGAAAAGCGTCCCACCGACTAAGGAGGGACGCACTTTGGATCTGTACACTATCACAAAGGCTTGGACCATCCCTCCGCCGGCATTATCCGGATCAGGTTCAGGGTTGAGGTAAAACCTCTCTCAGCCGACCGTCGTCAGCACCCCTTGTCGCAAATCTTACCGTCAGTATACCCCCGAAAAACGCCGATGTCAAGAAAATTTTTGGAATTTTGAAAAAAAGACTTGACTTTTGAGCCAAAACCTACTATAATCGTCTATGCTGTCCGAACGGACAACCAAATGTGCCTGTAGCTCAGCTGGATAGAGTGTTTGACTACGAATCAAAAGGTCAGGGGTTCGAATCCCTTCAGGCACGCCAAACGAAAAAAGACCATCCATCGGATGGTCTTTTTTCGTTTTTGGCTCTGAAGGGATTCGAAACGAGCTCCAAGGGTGAGGTGCAACGCACCGAAGCCTTGGCAGCAACAGTCCGGTGGACTGTTGCGCTCGCGAGAGGAGAACCCCTTCAGAGAATAGGAAAAGCACAGTACTTATGGGTGGCCAACGTGCAGGGAAAGAAAATAGGATACCATCCATCGGATGGTCTTTTTTCGTTTTTGGCTCTGAAGGGATTCGAAACGAGCTCCAAGG
>SVPM01000066.1 GCA_015065865.1 Oscillospiraceae bacterium
GAAAACCCTGTATTTTCAAGGCTTTCGGGCATTATTTATTTTATTCCCACTCGATCGTGCCGATCGGCTTCGGGGTGAGGTCCATCAACACGCGGTTGATGCCTTCCACTTCGTGGGTGATGCGGTCGGTGATGTGGTGCAGGAGCGCATAGGGGATCTCTTCAACGGTCGCGGTCATCGCATCGGTGGTGTTCACCGCACGGATGATGGCGGGCCACCCCTCATAACGCTTGCCGTCGCGCACGCCGACGCTCTTCATATCCGGCACTGCGATGAAATATTGCCACACGTGTGCTGCAAGGCCGCTCTTGTCGAACTCCTCACGCAGAATAGCATCCGCTTCGCGCAGAGCGTGCAGACGGTCGCGGGTGATGGCACCAAGACAGCGCACACCCAGACCGGGGCCGGGGAACGGCTGGCGGTCCACCATCGAGGAGGGCAGACCGAGCGCACGGCCGACTTCGCGCACTTCGTCTTTGTAGAGCAGGCGAACGGGCTCCACCAGACCTTCAAAATGGATGTCCTCCGGCAGGCCGCCCACATTGTGGTGCGCTTTCACGCCGTCGCTTTCCAGAATATCGGGGTAAATGGTGCCCTGCGCCAAAAACGCCACGTCGGAGAGTTTGCGCGCTTCTTCCTCGAACACGCGCACGAACTCGCCGCCGATGATCTTGCGTTTGGTTTCGGGATCGGCCACGTCCACGAGCTTGTCCAGAAAACGGTCGGTCGCATCAATATAGATGAGGTTCGCATCCATACCGTCACGGAACACTTCAATAACCTGCTCGCTTTCACCCTTACGCATCAAGCCGTGATTCACGTGTACGCACACCAACTGTTTACCGATGGCTTTGATGAGCAGTGCCGCCACCACCGACGAGTCCACGCCGCCGGACAGTGCGAGCAACACCTTTTTATCGCCGACCTGTTCACGCACTTCCGCCACTTGCTCGGCAATAAACGCTTCGGCCAGCGCGGGGGTGGTGATGCGCTCCATCGTTTCGGGTCGTTTGTAGTTGAGTTGCATAAGGATCCCTCCGTATAAAAATATAAAAGATTTACAAAAGTTCGGCCAACTGCGCCACAGCGGCAGGGTCGGTCGCCCAACTGGTCACGAAACGCGCCACCGTGCGTTGTTCGTCCAGCGGTTGCCATACGCTGAAAGCGACGTCCTTTTTCAGCCGTGCCAACACCTCGTTCGGCAAAACGACAAACTGCTGATTGGTGGGGGAGTCGATAAAGAGTTCGTATCCCTTTCGGAGGAATAACGCTTTCAGTGCGTTGGCCATCTCAATGGCGTGGCGTCCGATCCGGAAATACAGCCCGTCGGTAAACAGGGCGTCAAACTGCACGCCCACCACGCGACCTTTGGCCAGAAGTGCGCCGTGTTGCTTCACGGTGGTGAGAAAATGCAACGGTTTATTCCCGCGCGGGAACACGACCGCTTCACCGCACAGCGTGCCCACCTTGGTGCCGCCGATATAAAATACGTCGCACAGCGCCGCAATGCGCGGCAGCGACAGATCGCTCTGTTCGCTCATCAAGCCGTATCCCAAGCGCGCACCGTCCATAAACAGCGACATACCGAACTCGTGGCATACCGCCGAAAGTGCCGCCAACTCCGCTTCGGAATACAGCGTGCCGTATTCGGTGGGGTGGGAAATGTACACCATACCGGGGAACACCATGTGTTCGCGGGTCTCATCGGCATAAAAACCGCGGCAATACGCCGCAACCTCGGCGGCATCCAATTTGCCTTCGTGTTCGGGGAGCGACAGCACTTTGTGCCCCGTGTATTCGATCGCACCGGCCTCGTGGGCGTTGATGTGCCCCGTTTCGGCGGCGATAACCCCTTCATACGGGCGCAACATAGCGGAAATGACCGTGAGGTTGGTCTGTGTACCGCCGGTTAAAAATACCACGTCCGCCTGCGGTGCTTCACACGCCGCGCGGATCTTATCCGCCGCCGAAGCGGAGTAGATATCCGCACCGTAACTTTTCACGGTGACAAGATTGGTTTCGTTAAGATGGGCGAGCACCGCGGGGTGCGCCCCTTCGGTGTAATCGCTTTCAAAGAAGAGCACAAAAAACACCTCCCACTATACTGTGTATATCATAGGAAATATTATACGCTTTTTTTGCAAAAAATGCAAGATATTTACGATCTGCACCCTTACAAAATTACAAAAAAAGGAAAATAAAAAATGCAACATTACGCACAAATCGGCGCAAAGTGCGCCCCCACGGCCCCCGCCAAGTCCTGCGGAGAAAGGAAGATCTGTGCGCCGAGTCGCCCGCCGCTGATGATAATGCGTTCAAACGATTCGGCGCGGCTGTCGATCACGGTGGGGAACACCTTTTTCATACCGAGCGGCGAAACGCCGCCGCGCACGTAACCCGTGAGGGCGGTGATATCCTTCACGGGGATCAGCGCCACACTCTTTTCGCCCACGGCAACCGCCGCCGCTTTCAAATCCACTTCCTCCGCAATGGGGATCACGAACACGTAATGCCCGCCGCTTTTGCCTTTGGCCACCAGCGTTTTGAAAGAACATTCATAGGGCTGTGCCAGCATATCGGCGATCTGCACCGCATCGTGAAATTCCTCGCAGGTGTAAAGGTTCAATTCATAGGCGATTTTCAAGCGATCGAGTATCCGCATTGCATTGGTTTTCGTTTCTTTTGCCATAACTCAATTCTGCTTTCTCACAATGGTGTATTCATCGCCCGAACGGAAAAACGGGCAGGTGGATCGGGCGGAAAACGCAAATTGCCGCGCCACGTCGTCTTCGTCCATCGCATCGGCGGCGGAACACAGCCATTCTTCCAGTTCATCATCAAAGTACAGGTGCAAACACTGTTCACACAAGGCATCCATAAACCTACCCCCAAATCAGCAAAGGGGCTCCTGTGGGGAGCCCTTTGCGGTTAGGCTGGCGAGAGTTGAACCCCTTTGCGCCTTCTCTGCTTATCGTATTTCGTTTTGTTGTGCCACCAAGCGGTCGCCGCAATAGCGCTCACGCAGACGCGGCTTTTCGATCTTGCCGGTGGGGTTGCGCGGAATGTCCGCAAAAATGATCTTGCGCGGCCGCTTATACCGCGGCATGGAAAGGCAATATTCCGCCACTTCCTCTTCGGTGAGGGTATATCCCTCTTTCACTTCGATGACGGCGGCCGCAATTTCGCCCAGACGTTTGTCGGGCAGGCCGATGACGGCGGCATCCTTCACCGCTTCGATCTTACGCAACACGTTTTCGATCTGCACGGGGTAGAGGTTTTCGCCGCCCGTGATGATCACGTCTTTCTTACGGTCCACCAGATAGATGAATCCGTCGGCATCGCATTCCGCCATATCGCCGGTGTAGAGCCAGCCGTCACGCAGGGTTTCGGCGGTGGCTTTTTCGTCCTTATAGTAACAGGTCATCACGCCGGGGCCGCGCAGAATGAGTTCACCCACATCGCCGTCTTTCACGTCACAGCCGTTTTCATCCACGATGCGGGTCTGCCAACCGAGGCCTGCTTTGCCGATAGCACCCACTTTGTGGATGTTTTCCACCCCCAGATGCACCGCGCCGGGGCCGATGGATTCCGAAAGACCGTAGTTGGTGTCGTATTGATGATGGGGGAAACGGTCCTGCCAGCGCTTGATAAGCGAGGGCGGCACGGGTTGTGCACCAATGTGCATCAGCCGCCAGCAATCCAACGAATAGTTGTTGATGTCGATATCCCCGCGGTCGATGGTATCGAGAATATCCTGTGCCCACGGCACGAGCAGCCACACGATGGTGCACTGCTCTTCCGACACCGCCTGCAAGATCCATTCGGGTTTGATACCCGTGAGCAGCACGGCGCGGCTGCCCGCCAGCAAACTGCCGAACCAGTGCATTTTAGCACCGGTGTGATACAGCGGCGGGATGCACAAAAATACGTCGTCGCGCGTTTGGCCGTGGTGTGCCTGCTCCACCTTGCAGGAGTGGGATAAACTGCGATGTTGATGCAGGATCGCTTTCGGGAATCCCGTGGTGCCCGAGGAGAAATAGATGGCGGCATCGTCCTCCTCCGTGAGCGGCACTTCGGGCGTGTGGGACGCGCAGTAACCCACCAGACGGTCATAACTTTCCGCAAAGGTGGGGCAATCGTCCCCCACGTAGAAAGAATAGCGCACCCGCGGCAGGGAATCGCAAATGGATTCCACACGGCCGATGAATTCCGGCCCGAAAATAAGTACGTCGGCATCCGCAAGCTGCAGACAATAACGGATCTCGTCTGCCGCATAACGGTAGTTCAGCGGCACGGCAATGGCGCCGGCTTTCAGCACACCGAAATAAATGGGCAGCCATTCCAGACAGTTCATCAGCAAAATGGCCACTTTATCTCCTTTGCGGATCCCGCGCGAGAGCAACAGGTTGGCCAAGCGATTGGCTTTCTTATCAAAATCGCCCCACGTGAGTTCCGAACGGAAAGGTTCGCGCGCATTGGATTGAATGAGCGGATATTCTTTCCACGTCATATGTTTTTCTTCGGGCAGGCGGGGATTCAACTCCACCAGCGCGACTTCGTCCGAGAACTCGCGGGCGTTACGTTCCAAAAGTTCTGTGATCGGCATTATATTGAGCCTCCTTGATACTTGTACCAAAACAGTATACTCGCTTTTTGTCAAAAGGTCAAGCAAAATTTTAGCACTTTTAATCGCGAAAGCAAAAAAATATTGCAAAGCATGGGGGGCTATGCTATAATACACTATACTATACTTTTATTATATACGGTGTATATGCGGGAGGTTGT
>SVPM01000067.1 GCA_015065865.1 Oscillospiraceae bacterium
TTGATATTGTCGGAATTTTCCTATTTCTGGCGGTTGGTCGCACTGCCGTCGCTCGGGGCAAACGCGGTGGACCATCTGCCCATCACCGTGTGCGGATGGGCAGTCATCTTCTGCAGTTATATGTTGGTGGGCAGATCCCAAACACTGTTTGACATTTCCTATTTTTGGCTGTTTTCGGGCACGCTGTTTGCGCTCGTCACCCCCACCGTCATCACCTATACCGGTCCTACTCGTTTTCGCTATTACCAGTTCTGGACGGAACATCTGCTGGGGTATGTCGCGATCTTTTATATGATCTTCGTACATAAGATGCGCCCCACGTGGCGTTCACTGCTTCGCTCATACGGTGCGCTGGCGGTGCTGGCCGTCATCGCCTTTGCCGCCAACCGCATTTTGGGGCCGGGCGCCAATTATCTGTTTATGGCCAAACCCGAAGATACTCCTTCGGTATTGGATATTCTCCCGCCGAATTTCCTGCTCCGTATCGCGGTGATGTTCACCGTGATCACGCTCTTATTCGTACTCGCCTATCTGCCGTGGCACGTTAAAGACCGCCGCGCCGAAAAACAAACGGAGGAATGATCGTATGGAACACCGTGTTTTGAACCGTTACCCCCTTGGTAACCCGCGTCGCGTATGGCGGCAGGATAACTTTATCCTTTCCACCTTTCGCGCCCACACCACCGCCTTGCGCGAGGGGCTTGAAAACTGTGCCGAGTGCGGATTCAATCTGCTTGAAATGGGGTGGGCATCCCACGAACGCGCCGAAGAGGCACTGCGTATTTGCGAAGAACTGCAAGTAGATATCCTGTTTCAGGATTTTTCCCGTTTCGGCGGTATGCAGGAATACCATTTGGACCGCGGCCCGTGGAATAACGCCAAAGCGATCGTTGATCACGTGCGCCCCTACCGCCACTGTTACGGCTACTACATTTGGGACGAACCGTATAAAGATGACCAGCTGGCGGAATCCCGCCGCGTGGTGGATCTGTTCCAAAAGGAGGATCCCGCCCGCCTGCCCTTCACCGTGGCGATCCCGAGTTACAACGACATTTATACGTGGAAAAACGGTGAATTTGCAAACTATCTTGAACGGTACGTCACGGTCATCGACCCGCCCATTCTCTCGCTGGACTACTATCCCATCGGTCTGCCCGGTTACACCGACGAGCATCAACTGGACAACTCGCTCGTGTGGTGCGACCTCGGCGTGATGCGTCTGCTCGGCAGAAAATATCAACTGCCGCTGTGGTTTTACTATCTCGGTATGAACCTCTATAAGTACCCGCACTTTGAATTCCCGATGGTACGCGAGCAGATGTACGCCGCCGCTATGTACGGGTGTAAGGCTCTGCAGCACTTCACGGTGGTGGACACCGTCATCACCGACGACGGCGGACGCGGCCCCTTCTTTGAACAGCAAAAGCAGATCCATTGTGAGTTCAAGAAACTCGGCAACACGCTGATGGCACTGGAAAACCGCTATGTTTTCCACTCCCCCGACCTGCTGCCCGATGCACCGTTTTTCAAAGGCTTGGCGGACGACATCGCCGAAAGCGATATCTTTGCCGCTCCCCTGCCGCGCCGCATTTCGGCAAGCGAACTCTGCGATGCTTACGGCAACGACTACGTGATGGTGTTAAACCGCGATTTCACGGTGGAACAACACATATCCCTGCCGCTGAAAGGCAACTTCCGCCTTTATGAAGTGAGCCGTGAAACGGGGCGTCAGCAACTGCTGTGCAACAGCACCGACCGTCTTGACCTGACCTTGGCACAGGGCGATGCCGTCTTGTTGCGTGTGCAAAACGCCGCCGAAGAACCGTTCACGGTGGAATACCGTCTGGAAAAAGACCCCAAGCAACTGTCGGCCGACGAGGTGATGTTATGAGCCATTGGATCGGGTTAGAACCTGCCGCACCGCGCGGCCCGTTTGCCGCCGGCGGCGATCCCGCACACTACAAGGTAACGGAGTTTTTCCGTACCTACACGTGGGATTCCGCCGTGGTAAGTGCCACCATACAAGCGTGCGGCGATACGGCCTTTCAACTGTTTTTAAACGGCGAATGTATTATGACGGGTCCACCGAGTGTGGGCGGTGATTTTATCGGCAACGATACACCGCGCGATAATTTTTACTCGTTTGAAGTCACCGTTTCCCCCGCCGCTTACACCCTCGCCTTTTCGGCGTTGGTGCAAACGATGCCTCTGCGGCTGTTCGAGTTTTCCAAAGGACAGGTCGGGTTTCTGCTGACAGCACACCTTACCACTGCCGACGGGAAGACCCACACCGTATATACGGGGGACGACTGGCAAGCACGCCGAAGCACGGCGCACACCGCACCGTTTTGTTTCGACGACACCCGCACTCCCGCACCGTTTGTGCCCGCCGTGCCGATCGACGACATCTGGCACGCCGCGCCGGCCCCCATTCCCGTGCTCACGGAATACGCTTATCCGTTGGCCGATGCCACCGTCACGATAAACGCAGACGAACGTATCACCCGCACGTGGGAACTCGACCGCGTTTACGGTGGCTTTTTGGCCTTACGGGCCACGGGCGGCGGCACGGTACGTGCGAACGTCGCCTTCAGCGAGATCGGTGAGGAAGGCAGCGGCGAAACCGTAACCTTGTGTGACGGCACGGATTATCGCGGTTTTGCTTTGCACAGTGCCGGTCGCATCACGGCCACGATGGAAAACTGCTCGAATGCACCGCTTACCGTCACCGCCGCGTTCATCGTAACGCACTATCCCGTGGCGGAAGAAGCGGTCACTCTCTGTGACGACGAAGCGCTGAACACCGTGCTGGACACCTGCCGTCACACCCTTAAGATCTGTCGGCAGACCCTGCATCTCGACAGCACCCGCCACTGTGAACCGCTCGCCTGCACGGGGGATTATTATATCGAAAGTCTGATGACCCCCTTTGCCTTCGGTGATATGCGTTTGGCGGCATTTGACGTTCTGCGTACAGCCGAACTTCTCACACGCGAAGACGGGCGTATGTTTCACACCACCTACTCACTCATCTGGGTGTGTTGGTTGCACGAGGTATATATGCTGACGGGAGATATTACCCTGCTCACGCGTTGCCGACCTGCACTGGAAAAACTGCTGCGGCGGTTTGAAACCTACTGCGGCGCAAACGGGCTTGTCGAAACCCCGCCCGACTATATGTTTGTGGATTGGCTGTTCATCGACGGGTATTCTCTGCATCATCCGCCCAAAGCACTCGGGCAGTCGGTACTCAATATGTTCTATTTCGGCGCATTGGATGCCGCGGCAGCGGTATACGGCACGTTGGGCGATCCCGATGCGGCAAGGCGCTGTTTGGCGGCAAGAGAAGATCTGCGCCGTACCGTAAATACCCTTCTGTTCGACGGTGACCGCCGCTGTTACACGGCGGGGCTGAACACCCCCAACGCCACCGAAGAGAATGGATCTTTGCCGAAAAACACCGACAAGCGCTATTTTCTTCCCCATGCAAACATCCTCGCCGCCTGCTTCGGGGTGTGCGACGACACCCTCGCAACCGACCTTATACACCGCGTGATGGCAGGGGAATTTGAATACGATTGTCAACCGTATTTCCTGCACTTCCTGTTCGAAGCGATCTTTCGCCTCGGGTTAAGAGAGCAGTATACCCGCCTGTTGGCGGAACGTTGGAAGGCGCCCGTGCTCGCTTGCACCAAAGGGCTGGTGGAAGGGTTTATCCCTCCCACGGAGGATTACTGCTTCGACCACAGCCACGCGTGGGGCGGCACCCCGCTGTACTCCGTCCCCAAAGCGCTGTTGGGATTGACCGTCACCGAAGCGGGGATGCGAGCGATCACCCTCGCCCCCTCTCTGCTCGGTCTTTCACACGCCACGGTGGAACTGTTCACTCCCTACGGCAAACTCACGTGCGAAATGCAGAGGGGTCAGCCGCCGCGTGTCACCTGTCCCGCGGAGATTCGCTGTTGCATTTCAGAAGACAATGCGTTATAATAGAATCAGACCAAATAAGGAGGTAGTCACTATGAACGCCAAAGTGCACGAATTGCTGAACCAACAAATCAACAAAGAGTTTTACTCTGCGTATCTGTATCTTGATTTTTCCAATTATTTTGAAGCGGTCGGTTTAGACGGCTTCGCCAACTGGTATAAGATCCAAGCGCAGGAAGAACGCGACCACGCGATGTTATTTTATACCTATCTGCAAAACGAAAGCCAACCCGTAACGTTGGAGGCGATCGCCAAACCCGACAAAACGTTCACCTGCCACATGGACGTGTTGAAAGCGGGTCTGGAGCACGAGGAATACGTCACCTCGCTGATCAACGACATTTATGCCGCGGCGTATGACGTGCGCGATTTCCGCACGATGCAGTTCCTCGACTGGTTTGTAAAGGAACAAGGCGAAGAAGAAACCAACGCCAACGATCTTATCACCAAGATGGAACTCTTCGGCAGCGATCCCAAAAGTTTGTATATGCTCAACCAAGAACTTGCGGCACGAATCTACTCCGCGCCGTCGCTGGTACTGTAAATTACAGTGCAAGGGCTTGCCGCATCAGGCAAGCCCTTACGTTTTGCTCTCGAAAATATTTTCACTTTTTTGTATTGATTACATCGAAAAAGTCAAGTATACTATTACACGAGGTGATAACAACATGAAGATTACAAACGATATTCAATACATCGGTGTCAACGACCATACCGTCGATCTGTTTGAAGGGCAATACGTGGTCCCGAACGGTATGTCGTATAACTCCTACGTGATTCTGGATGAGA
>SVPM01000016.1 GCA_015065865.1 Oscillospiraceae bacterium
CGAACGGTATGTCCTATAACTCCTACGTGATTCTGGATGAGAAGATCGCCGTGATGGACACGGTGGATGCCGCATTCACCCACGAATGGCTGGACAACCTGCAAAACGCACTCGGCGGGCGTACCCCCGACTATTTGATCGTACAGCACATGGAACCCGACCATTCCGCCAACGTGCTGAACTTTGCCAAAGCATATCCCGAAGCCAAGATCGCGGCCTCCTCGAAGGCGTTTATTATGATGCAGAATTTTTTCGGCACCGATTTTGCCGACCGACGGTTGGTGGTCGGCGAGGGGGATACTCTCTCGTTGGGCCGCCATCAGCTCGCCTTCGTCACCGCACCGATGGTGCACTGGCCCGAAGTCATCGTCACCTATGACAGCACCGATAAAGTGCTGTTTTCGGCGGACGGATTCGGCAAATTCGGCGCACTGGACGTAAAGGAAGACTGGGATTGCGAAGCCCGCCGTTACTATGTCGGCATCGTCGGAAAATACGGCGTGCAGGTGCAGGCGTTGCTCAAAAAAGCGGCCGGATTGGATATTCGGATCATCTGTCCTCTGCACGGTCCCGTACTCACCGAAAATCTGGGGCATTATATTCATCTCTACGATATTTGGTCGAGTTATCAGCCCGAAGAAGAAGGCATCGTGATCGCCTACACCTCGGTGTACGGCAACACCAAAAAGGCAGTAATGCAGCTGGCGGAAGCCTTGCGGCACAACGGATGCCCCAAAGTGGTCGTGAACGACCTTGCACGGTGCGATATGGCGGAAGCGGTGGAAGATGCGTTCCGTTACAGCAAACTGGTGCTTGCCACCACCACGTATAACGCGGATATCTTCCCCTTTATGCGTGAGTTTATCGATCATCTGACCGAACGCAATTTCTCCAATCGCACGGTAGCGTTTGTGGAAAACGGCAGTTGGGCACCGCAAGCCGCCAAACTGATGCACCGTATGTTGGAAAACTGCAAGAACCTCACCTTTGCGGAAAACAGTGTGAAGATCCGTTCCGCATTGAATGAAGAAAGCCGCGAGCAGGTCGCCGCACTGGCAGAAGAACTCTGCCGCGAATATTTGGCACAGCAGGACAGCACCGCCAATAAAAACGATCTGTCCGCCCTCTTCAACATCGGTTACGGTTTGTATGTTATAACTTCCAACGACGGCAAAAAAGATAACGGCCTGATCGTCAACACCGTCACGCAGGTCACGAATACCCCCAACCGCATAGCCGTCACCATCAACAAAGAAAACTATTCCCACCACGTCATTAAGCAGACCGGCAAAATGAACATCAACTGTCTGACAGTGGACGCCCCGTTTGCGGTGTTCGAAAAATTCGGATTCCAAAGCGGCCGCAACACCGACAAATTTGCCGATTGCGAACCGCTGCGTTCGGATAACGGGCTGATCTTCCTGCCCCGCAACATCAATTCCTTCCTCTCGCTCAAGGTGGAGCAATACGTGGATCTGGATACCCACGGTATGTTTATCTGCTCGATCACCGAAGCGCGTGTCCTGTCCGATCGCGAAACCATGACCTATACCTATTATCAAGAAAACGTGAAACCGAAGCCGGAGACCGACGGCAAAAAGGGGTTCGTGTGCAAGGTGTGCGGTTATGTGTATGAAGGCGATGAGTTACCCGAAGATTTCATCTGCCCCCTATGCAAGCACGGCGCCGCCGATTTTGAACCGATCGGAAAGTAAATATCCACCGGCACAGCCGGTGGTTTTCGCTCACCAAAAGAACGGGTTTGATTTCCGATGGAAATCAAACCCGTTCTTTTTTTATTTCTTCCGCTTAAAAATCCTTTCGCGGAACAAGATCACGTTCATCGCCGCAAAGAACGCGATGAATATCCCAAAGCAGAGATACGGTTTCACCGGTGCCAGCGTTGCAAGCAGCATCATCGGGAAACCAAACACGATAGCGGGGAAATTCTGGTACACCAGATTATCCGCGGCAGGCGTTTTAAAATCGCCGTCGATCTCACGCAACAGAATAATGCCCGTACTGGCGGTACCCGTCAGCATACCGTACATCATAAGGAACTGCTCTTCTTGATATTCCTTGAAAAGCGTCTTCGCCACGATGCGGTTATAAGTATAGGTGACGACCAGACCGACCGCACCCATCACCAGGATGATACCCCAGTAGTTTTCCAAAATATCCAACCGAATGGCGGCAATACCCGACACCACCATCAAATCAAAGAAGAAGTTGCTGGTACGCGTCATTAAAAAGTCGTTGGTATAATCACGATGGATCCATTGACGACGGTTCATCCACTTCAATACCATTTTGACCACCGTAGCCGTCAAAACACCCAAAAGGAAGTTAAAACCGTAAATGACCGCCTTCATACCGGGCAACAGATTCCCCAAAAGGAGCATCAGCGCATACGCCAAAATGTACGCTACCGCAACCAGTGCGATCTGCACCGTCAGTTTATCCATGCTCTCCTGCATCGGGATCTCGTTTTCGTGCTGGATCTCCTCGGATTGAATGGCTTTTTCCGCCGCTTTTTTGAGGATCACACCGCGCTTTTTCAAAATGTTCAGGTGGATCACGCCGCCGATGCTGGCACTGAGAAAACCGAGTGCCGCAATAGTAAGGCCGAAACTCTTACCGCCCACAAACCCATATTGGGTCTCATAAATGTTGCCGTAGTTCATCGCTTGGCCGGTACCCTGCCCATAACCGAACGGGAGCAATACGCCCGCCGCCGGAAAGAAGTTTTTCATCACAAGTACCGCCACCAGCGAAATACCCAAACCGAAAACGGCTTGCAACAAATACGTCGATACGGTGGTCACACCCGTGTTAAAGATCTCGGTCGTGCGTTGTTTGGTCATTTTGCCTTTACCGCTTTTAAAGGTCGAGGCAATGAACCCGAGCGCCAACGTGTGATAGGTGAGCATTTCCAAGTTGGTGGTGCCGCGACCGCCGAAAAAGGCCGTATCAAACATCACGTCACCCGTTATCCACTTGTAAACACCGGCCACTATGATAAGCAGACCGCCGCCGAGAACCGACGTAGGAATCAGCGATTCCCGCAAAAACGGAATGGAACGTTTGAGCATATTGGCAACCAGCAAACTGATGAGCAACACCGCCACCAAGTTCCAACTGCCCCACACGTTAAAGTCCCAAAAATTCTCCATGAGTCTCCCCCCTGCTCACATTCTTGTAATGATAAAACATGTTCACATATTTCAGCGCGTTGAACCGCTTGTCGCTTTTCAACTGGAACACACGGTCGTTATGATAGATGTTCAACTTATTGCGCCCCAACACCGTCACGGCGCTGACTTCCTCAAACGGAAATACCTGCGGTGCATCCGCCGCACCCACCACAATACGGTCACCGTACAGTGAAACGGCCGCGTCCTCGCAAATCAACCGTTTGCGTTGCTGTAAGATCACTTCCGAAAGGCGAGCGCGTTCTTGATACATCGGTCGATCGACATACGCCGCGAGGTCCAATCCGCTCACAAACTGCTGTTGATATGTATACCAATCGTTCACAAACGCGAACGGGAACTCACATCCCACACCCGTAAGGCGCTTATCTTCGCCGTATGACACGGTAAGCCCGCATCCTTTGCAGGTGATCTCACTGCCGTGGCTTTCGAAGGTGGCAAGTCCGCAAGCGGGGCAAACGTACATGGCGCGTTCCAAATATTCCGCCCGCTTCGCATGGCGGAATACCGCATCCGCCACCGCTTCGTTCACAAACAAACCGTCTTCGATGCGTGCTTGCAGTTGTTCGTTGGTCATTGCGGCGTACTCTTCCGGCTCGATCACTTCGGATACGTATCCGCGCATACGCCCGCGGCGGTTCACGTCACTCCAACGCGGCTGCACGCCATACCCGCCTTCCAAGCGAAACAAAGCGATCGGCAACCCCAGTTTACGCGCCAAGGGCACGATCGCAGGGTTCATATATTCGGTCTTACCGCTATAAGTACGATTGCCTTCGGGTGCGATCGCAATGGTGCCGCCCTCTTTCGCCACCGCCAAACACTTTTTCACGGCGGCAATATCCGTTGCCTGTTTTTTGATCGGAATCGGTGCCACCAAAAAGCGAATCACCGAAGACACCCACCCGTTTGAAAACAGATCTTCCGAAGCGAGATAGTACACAGGGCCGCGAAACGCCATGCCCACAAAGAACTGATCAAACGCAGTCTGGTGGTTAAAAAGGATAAGATATTGCCGTTTTCCCTGCTCGCGGAATTTCTCCACACGAATACCGTAGGTCAAACGAGAATACGGCCCGAGAATTCCAAAAAGGATGTTCCGCACCACGCGGTGCCGAAACCGTATCCACGGTTTTTTGCGTTTGTGTGCCACACGACCCCTCCTCACACTATCTTGTATCACATACTAGGCATTATACCGCATTTAGGGGTTGCTGTCAATGTTTTTGAAAAGGAATCGAAACGCACTTCCGAAAAAAACGCACCCGTGCCTCTTTCTCGGAAGGAAAGAACACGGGTGCATTTTACATTTCCGTTTCAATTCAACTGCAGTTCTGTCTTCGTTTCACATATCCGTTTCACCGTACAGTTATCTGCGGCAACCTCCCCGCAATTGGTCAGGGTGAGCACCATAGGCACGCCTTGTGCATTACGGTTGTCCTGAAACGCGATGTTATCGGCAAATCCGGCTTCCAACGGCAGAGCGACTTCAAACTCTTTTCTCACGATATCACTCCCACATCACATTTTCATTCCTCTCGAGCGTAGTATACCATACTGCAAATAAAATACAAGCCAAAAGTAAAAAACACACCCGTGGGGTGGGGTCACTGCCTCTTCCCCGACGCCTGCTTTTCGTGTTTTCGGGGATTCTCTTCTCTCGAGCGCAACAGTCCACCGGACTGTTGCTCCCAATCCTTCGCCGCTTTGCGCCTCACGATTGGCGTTCGTTTCGAATCCCCCTCTGAAGCCAAAAACAAAAAAACACACCCTCGTGGGGTGGGGTCACTGCCTCTTCCCCGATACCTGCTTTTTCGTGTTTTTCGGGGATTCTCTTCTCTCGAACGCAACAGTCCACCGGACTGTTGCTCCCAATCCTTCGCCGCTTTGCGCCTCACGATTGGCGTTCGTTTCGAATCCCCCTCTGAAGCCAAAAACAAAAAAACACACCCTCGTGGGGTGTGTTTTTTGTTTGGCGGAGAGAGGGGGATTCGAACCCCCGAACGGTTTATAGCCGTTACACGATTTCCAATCGTGCGCCTTCGACCAGCTCAGCCATCTCTCCGTACATCGCTTTTCTAAGGCGCCAGTACATTATACTGAACAATCTGCAAAAAATCAAGTCTTTTTTTGGATTTTTTCAAAATTTCTTTTCGCCCTTCCTTCGTTGACAGATTTTTGCTTTTATGCTATGCTGTAATAAAATATAATGTAATGTGAGGTGTTTGTTTTGACCACAATCATTTGTCCGCACTGCGGCAAGGATGTAAGCGAAGAGGCGGTGTTCTGTGCCTCCTGCGGCGGAGCACTCGAATTGCCCGTTGCCGCGGCCGAAGAAACGGCGGAGACCCCCGCCAAAAAGGGGACACCTGCGTGGTGGCGGGTGATCCGCTGTCTGTTCAGCATTCCGCTCACCGTCTTGCTGATCGTTGCGCTGGTGGCGTTTATGACATTGGCGGCCATCCGCAACATTCCGCAAAAGAACACGATGGATTCCCTGTTCAAAAAAATCGCCCCGACCGAAATGATGGCACAAGTCCTCTCCGAAGGTGAAACCGACTCCTTTGCTTCTCTCATTTACGATTCGTATGAACGCACGGCAACAGAAAACGACTTTGAAAACATCCTTTCGGAATCCGAACTGCAAGAGATACTAGATTCTTCCACGTTGGATGAATTCCTGTCGGAGAAAACCGCCGACTACCTTTCCGCATTTATGAGCGGCGAAACCGGCAATTCCATAACCAAAAACGACTTGCTCGATTTGGTGCGCGAAAACGAAGCACTGATCACGCAGATCGCAGGCGGGCAAAAGCTGACCGAAGAAGATTACGTCATGTTGGAAAAAGCCATTGACGAAAGCGACATTGTGGAAGAAATGGATCTCTCCCAAATCCTCCCCCGTGATGATGTCACCTCGATCAACGTGGTACGGCTCGTATATAGTTACGGCGTTTACGCCGCTATCGCCTTGTGTTTGGTATTGGTGCTGTTGATTGCCCTGCTCAATCTGCGCGGCCACTTCCTCACTTCGCTGTACAGTGGTATCGCTTTACTCGTCGCCGGCAGTATCGGTGCACTCACATTAGCGCTTAAAACATTGGTGGTGAACATTCTTCTGCCGGCCGAACTCCCTCTCTCCTCCCACGCGCTTTCTGCCGTAGTCAGTATGGTATTATCCGGCTTCTGGAAGGTCGGCTTCTGTATGCTCGGCGGTGCGGTTTTATGCATTGCCTTGTTTGCGATTATGCGGACGATCCGTCGCCGCCGCAACGCGCTGTAAAGCCTAACAGCCTTACATAAAAGAACAAAAAACGAACAAATTTTCGGAAAAATCGAAAATTTGTTCGTTTTTCTATTGACAAACGATTTTTTTCGTGTATACTGAAATTACGATAAACATTTGTTCGTTTTGGAGGTATCCGTTATGATCTTGAATTTGTTGTTTGCTTTGCTGATGGCGGGTATGTTTTTGTATATGCTGTGCCGTTCCAAAATGCGCGAGACCCGCGAATTTCTCTGGTTGCCCGCAGGCACCTGCCTGGTGGAACTGTTGTCACTCGGTCTTTTATCCGCTGTCAAGTTCCCCGCCCTTACACTCTTGTTGGTTGCCTTGCGGCTGTCGCTGTTCGGTTTTTGTGTGCTGGTGATGAAGCGGGATGCCGCACTGGCACGGGCCGAAAAGAAAAAGCGCGCACGCCAAAAGCGAGAGTTGTACGCCGCCCTTCACCCGTTGCACGAAGTGCCGGCCGGCGGTGCCGCCCCTTCTCGCGAGGTGTGCATCGCGTAAATACGATTTTGCCGAAACGCCGATTCTCTCACAGAATCGGCGTTTTCACTTGTTTTATCGCTGTTTTTTACGCTTTTCGTATTTTCCCCTTGCTTTTCGGTAAAAATATGCTATTCTGTAAAAGGGTGATACTATGATCGAAAACTTTCTTACAGTCGGCACGCAAGTGTTGGTACTGTTTTTGCTTATTGGTGTCGGCGTTATCTGCACCAAAACCAAATTGCTCACCGCCACGGCCGTGCGCGGCATGGCGGACGTTGTGTTGTATTTTGCCACCCCGTGTGTGATCATCCGCTCATTTCAGCGGCCGCTTACCGCTTCACTGATGAAAGACCTCGGTATCGCTGCGCTGGCGGCGATAGGAGTTCACCTTTTGGGCATCGCGTTGGCCCACCTTTTATGTCACGATAAAGATGAGTCGCGCCGCGCTCTGCTTCGTTTCGGCGTGGTGTTTTCCAACGCAGGGTATATGGCTATCCCTTTACAGCAAGCGATCTTGGGGGACGACGGTGTATTCTTCGGTGCTGTATTTGTTGCGGTCTTTAATATCGTATTGTGGACTTATGGTGTCGGCATTATGAGCGGCGGCGCAAAGGCGCTTTCCTTACGCAAGGTGATACTCACCCCCGGTCTGGTCGGTGTCACACTGGGCCTGATCTTTTTGCTGTGCGGCATCACCTTGCCGACCGTTATCGCCTCCCCCATCAGTCACCTTGCCAATTTGAACACCCCCGTGCCCATGCTGATCATCGGCTACTACCTTGCAGGGGCGAATATCAAAGAGGCACTGCGTGACCGTTCGGCGTATCTCACCATTGCTCTGCGTTTGGCGGTAATTCCGCTTATTACTCTGGGTGTATTGTGGCTGTGCGGCATTCGCGGCACCGTGTTGGTCTCGGCCGTCATTGGCGCAAGTGCACCCGTTGCCACCGCCACCACCATGTTTGCCGCGAAATTCGATCGTTCCCCCACACTCTCGGTCAATTTGGTCGTTTTATCCACACTGCTGTCTGCCGTCACGATGCCGCTCATCGTGGGGTTGGCAAGCTTGTGTTAATTCATCCGAACAGGAGGTTAAAACTATGCTCTATCAAAACATAGACATTCACGGTGCGGTGGAACTGCACGAAGTCGATGGCGGCGTAATGCCCTATCGCTTGCCCAAAGCGGTGTACGAGGTGCACGAACACTTAATGGAACACACGCTTTGCATGGTGGGTATGGAACTCCGTTTCGTGCCCGAAGGTGAAGTAAAAGTTACCCTGTCGGCACGCACAGGTAACTATGCCACCGTCTTTTACGGCGGCTTGCAATCGGGTGAACCGCTGCAGCACATCACCATTCCGAGCACCCCCACCACCTTCACCTTCCACCCACCGAAGATGGCGAAACACACCGCCCACGTAACGGAACTGTATAACCTGCCCTACGCACACAACGTGGTGCGTATCCTGCTCGGTAACGCCCCCGTTATCGTGCATTCTGTTGAAGGCCCCTGCCGTCCGCCGCGTGCAGACGAAGTGCCCGCCAAAACGGGCATCTTTTACGGTTCCTCCATTACACAAGGCGCCTGCCTGCCCTCCAACGCATTGCTTTGGAGCCGCCGTGTGTCAGAGGCGTTGGGATGCGACCATTATAACCACGGTGTCGCAGGCAACTGCAAGCTGGAAAGGGAGTTTGCCGATTGGTTTGCTGCCCGTGACGATTGGGATTTTGCGGTATTGGAACTCGGCATCAATATGGTGGACCGTTACGACCCCGAAGATTTTCGCGGCCGTGTGCGGTATATGTTGGAAACCATGCACCGCACCCATCCCGACGCTTACATTTTCTGTATTGACGTTTTCTGTTACCGTGGCGATCTGTTCAACGAGAATATGGCCCCTCCGTTCCGCCGTGTGTTGAAGGAGGAGATTGCCCGTATCGGCAGCGACCGCGTGGTACATATCTCCGGTTTGGACATTCTGCCCACCGGTGCGGGATTGGTGACCGATATCGTCCACCCCGGTGTGGAAGGTGTCATTGAGATCGCTCATAATTTAACCGCCGCATTAAAACCGTATTTTGTGTAAGATATGGTTTCGCCAATTAACACCCACACAAAGAAGGACGAGGCACACGCCTCGTCCTTCTTTTACTCCACCACGCAATTTCGCGCGAAATCGCAACGGCGGTAATATATCACCGTCAGCACCGCACACAGCAGCCATCCGGCAGGATAACTCATGCCGAGCGGTAATATTTCATTCGAAATGTAGTTGGACATCAGGAACAGATACACCTGTCGAAACGCCACGAAGGAAGTCAACATAATAATCATCGGTGCACGAGTATCCCCCGCTCCGCGCAGTGCCGCCGAAAAAATTTGGTTCACACAACAAAGGATATAAAACGGTGTCAGCGTATGAAGCAACAAAGTCGCGTAATGCACCACCAACGGGTCGGGATTGAAGATGTGCGCCAACGGTTCGGCAAGCGCCATCACTGCAGCGATCACCGCCACCGTGGAAACAAGCGCCATTCCAAACGCGGTAAGCGTTCCCTTTTTGGCGCGTTTAGTTTGACCGCATCCCAAGTTCTGCCCCACGAAGGTGGTCACTGCCAGAGCGATCGACTGCACCGGCATAAAGATGAACATATCCACCTTGGAGTAGGTCGTCCAGCCGCCCAAGCACGCGGTTTGATCGCCGTTGACGTTGGCGATATACGACTGCACGAACACATTGGAAAACGCCGTGACCGCCATCTGCAGTGCCGCCGGAATACCCACCTTCACGATCTTTTGAAGCATTTCGCGGTCGATACGGACGTCCCTCACACGCACCCTCACACATAACGCGGTGCGTAACAAGGTGATAACCGTCAGCACCGCCGACACGGCCTGCGAAATCACGGTAGCCAGCGCAACGCCGGCCACACCCATATTAAGCCCGAATACAAACCACAGATCCAGCAAGATGTTCAGCACGGCGGATACCACAAGAAAATAGAACGGGCGACGGGAATCCCCCACTGCACGGAGAATACCCGAACCCATATTGTATACCATCAGCCCGATCACACCTGCGAAATAGATGGTGAGATAGGTCTTGGCAAAGGGATACACTTCCACCGATTGTTCACCGTTGAGCATCAATCGCAGAACATAAGGTGCAAGCCACAGGCCGAGTGCGGTAAACAGCACCCCCATCAACAGTGTCATCGCCACGGCGGTGTGCACGGCACGGCGCACTTCTTCTTCCTTTTTCGCCCCGAAATACTGGGAGATGACCACCCCCGCGCCGCTCGAAAGGCCCAAAAAGAAGCCGATCAGAATGTTGATAACGGGGCCGATACTCCCCACCGCGGCATAGGCACCCGTCTGCCCCGTCTGCCCGATGACCCATGTATCCACCATATTATAGAGCTGCTGAAACAGATTGCCGAGGAGCAACGGGAAAGCGAACAGCAGTATGTTCTTCGGCACACTGCCCACCGTCATATCCATATGTTTACGCGCCATTTGCATCATCTCACTTTTTGTCGATACCTGTATTGTAGCACACTCTTATGTCGGTGTCTACCGTTTGCGGAAAATCGGTGACAACATAAAGCGGTGTCTGTCGGCAGTTTGCGCGCGAACAGGCATACTAAGATGAAAAAACACCCTTGTGCAACACAAGGGTGTTTTTATGGTTTTTGGTTTATTCTTCGTCTTCGAGTTCGTCTTCTTCGATCTCGAACTCGAGATTTTCGCCGCAGTTGGGGCAACCGATGCCGCCTTCCAGCAACGTTTCTTCATCCACACAGAAGGTGGTGTCACAGCTGGGGCAGGTCACATCATAGAACTCGTCACCGCAATCTTCGTCGCAATCGTCACAGCAACCGTCACAGTAATCGTCGTCCTCTTCCCAATCTTCATAATAATCCGATTCCAAAAGATCCAGATCTTCATCGATCGCATCGACCTGCTCGGTCAGTTCGGCGGTGTAATCTTCCAGATCCTCCAGCGTGGCAGCAAGATCGCTGAGCACGTCCATCACAGCGGTAAGCACCTTGCCCTCTTTGGTGGACTGGTCGATATCCATACCCTCGACCAAGCCTTTCAAGTACGCAACCTTTTCCGTAATCGTAGCCATAACCGTTCCTCCTTTGTAGTGGTAGTAATACTCTGAATAAAACTTACGCGCGCTCCATATATTCGCCCGTGCGGGTATCCACGCGGATCATTTCGCCCTCATCGATGAACAGCGGCACACGGATCTCGGCGCCGGTCTCCAGCGTAGCGGGTTTGGTCGCGTTGGTAGCGGTATCACCCTTGAAACCGGGATCGGTCTGGGTGACCTGCAGTTCCACGAAGTTCGGAGCTTCCACGCCGAACACCTTGCCCTTATAGGACATCACGCGGCAGACCATATTTTCCTTCACGAACTTGAAGCTGTCGGACAACACATCCGCGCCGATCGGAACCAGTTCATAGGTTTCGGGATCCATGAAGTAATACAGATCGCCGTCGGAATAGGAATATTCCATCTCCTTACGCTCAACGTAAGCAGTGGGGAATTTGTCGGTGGGGCTGAACGTCTTTTCAACCACCGAACCCGCGATCACGTTGCGAACCTTGGTACGCACAAACGCAGCGCCCTTACCCGGCTTCACGTGCTGGAACTCGATGATCTGATATACGTTACCATCCATTTCAAAGGTAACACCGTTACGAAAATCACCTGCAGAAATCATACTATTATACCTCCGTATGTTTTATTACATTCGTACATCTTATTGTAACCGATACCGCCCAATAATGCAAGCAAAAAGTGGTAATTTCCGGTTGAAAATTATAAAATTATCAAATTTTTGGGAGATTTCGTCAGATTTTCGATGCCGTCGGCCGTGATGACCGCCATATCTTCAATGCGAACGCCGCCTTTTCCGGGCAGGTAGATCCCCGGTTCCACCGTCACGACCTCACCCACGGCCAGCGGGCGGTCGCCCCCGTGCGGGGAAAGCGACGGCGCTTCGTGGATCTGCAGACCCACACCGTGGCCCGTCCCGTGACCGAAATACTCACCGTAACCCGCCGCTCGGATAACGTCACGCGCCAGTGCATCGCCTGCGGCACAGGTGACACCCGCTTTTAACCCCGCAAGGCAGGTCTCTTGTGCTTTCAGCACCGTGTCATAGATCTCGCGCTGCCAGTCTGCCACTTCGCCGACTGCCACCGTGCGGGTCATATCCGAATGCCAACCGTCAAGGCGGGCACCGAAATCCATGGTAATAAGGTCGCCGCGACGAACCACGCGGTTACCCGGCACACCGTGCGGCAACGAGCCGTTTTCGCCCGCCACCACGATGCAATCGAACGCCATTCCTTCCGCCCCTGCGCGGCGCATGGCAAACTCCAGATCCAACGCGATCTCCCGCTCGGTACGCCCCGCTTCGATGCGTTCGAGAATGTAGGTAAATCCCTCGTCGGTCAGCGCTTGTGCACGGCGGATCGCATCGATCTGCTCCGGTGTCTTGACCGTTCGCAAAGCGGCGATCCAGCCGTCGAGCGCACCGTCGCTCACCAATTCCACTGCGGGCAGTATCGTCTTCCACCACGCGGAGGAAGACAGGCTCATATGCCCCGCTTGCACGTGCAAACGGGCAATATCGTGGCTTGACAACCACGCCGCCACCTCTTCGTTAAAGTTTTTGGGGCACATAATTTCCATGGAACGCACGTCCCGCTCGGCAGCTTCAATAAAGCGTGAATCGGTGACCAACACCGCGCCGTCTTTTGCCACCAACACGTGAGCATCGTCCACGGGAAAATGCGTGAGCAAGCGTTGATCGGGGATCGCGGTGATGAGTGCTGCTTCCCCTTTTTCAAAATGCTCTGCCAGTCGTTGCCATTCCCAAACCATTGTCATTCCACTCCTTTTTGTTCTTTCCACAAGCGGCACAACGTTGCGGCATCCCGTGCCTGCGTACCTGCCGATTCACAGATCACCACGGGGTTGGCATCCCGCGCCACCAAAGCTTCCGCCAAATGTTGCGGCTCAGGGCCGAACACCGTTTCTTCAAACGTAAGGTGACGCTTTTCGCCGCCCGCGGTATACTCAATACGCGAAAAATGAATATGCATCTGCCGCATACGCTCCACACCTAAGCGATCGGCCACCGTATCCAACACCTGCACCAACGCTTCGGGGGAATTCAGTGCCCCCTGCACGCGGCAATTCAAGTGTCCGAAATCCACACACGGCAAGAACCGCTCGTCGATCTCGCAAAAGGTGAGCACTTCATCAAGGTCGCCCAGTTGGTTAATCTTACCCATCGTTTCGGGGCAGATGTGCACAGCCCCCAACCCCGCTTCATCCAACACGCGCTGAGCGCGCGTGAGGGTGTGCACCGCGAGCACCGTTGCTTCCTCGCGCGTGCGACCGCCCAGTCCGCCGGGATGCACCACAATACGGTCACCGCCGAGCATACTCACCGCCGCCGCACTGTCCAGAATATATTTGAGGCTGTTATCCCGTTTTTCTTCCTCTGCCGAAGCGAGTGAAATGAAATACGGCGCGTGTACCGACACCGCAATGTCGTTCTGCATCGCCGAAAGGGCAATAGCCGCGGCGGTATCTTCATTCAGCCGTACACCGCGCCCGCACTGATATTCGTATGCCGAAAGCCCCAATGTACGCAGCCACGCGGGTGCCTCGGCGGTATGCTTCAAACCCGCCAGCGTGAAATCATCACCGTTGCCTGCAGGGCCGAATCGTGCCGTCATTTCCTCGCCTCCTTTTTCAGTATATACGCTTCTATACGCCGTTTAAACATCATAAACGGTTTATCTTCTTCCAATTGTATCGGTGTAAGTTGTACCACACGCACACCCGCGAGTTTCGCACCCACCGTATCGGTAAACGTTTGATCCCCGATCGCCAGACAATGCCGTCGTCTCACACCAAGGCGGTGCATTCCCCGCCAAAAGCCGAACGGCAGCGGTTTGGCCGCAAGCCATACGCAGGAAAGTCCGATCTTGGCGGCAAACGGTTCCACACGATACCGTTTTGCATTGGACACGACGGTGAGACGGATCCCCGCCGCCTGCACAGCCGCAAGCCACGCCGCCACCTCATCCGACAGATCGGGACAATAGTGGGTGGTAAGGGTGTTGTCCACGTCCAGCAAGATCCCTTGCACCGCCATACGGCGCAGGTCCTCTATGGTAATATCCGTAATGCGCGCATAGCGCACCGTCGGCCGAAACAGACCCATACCGACACCTCCCAACCGTGTTTTTACCGCCCTTAAATGAACAAACGGGATAGAAGCAATCTTCTATCCCGTTTGCGGATGCATACGCTTATTTGAACTTTCTCTTGCGTGCAGCCTCCGACTTCTTCTTGCGTCGGACAGAAGGCTTTTCATAGTGCTCTCTCTTGCGGACTTCGGCGAGCGTACCTGCGCGAGCGCAAGACTTCTTCCATCTGCGAAGAGCACTGTCCAAGCTTTCGTTTTCTTTGACCTTGACTTCTGACATTCGTATTCCCTCCCTCCGCCTGTAAGCAGGGGTAATATGCTATTAGCCTAATTAGTATACACGCTTTTGGCCTGTTCGTCAAGCCCAATCTGTGAATTTTTTCGGTTTTTTGTGTTTTTCGTCAAACCGCCCTATTTTATTGCGGTTTTACCACCAAGTTGACCAGTTTTCCGGGAACGTACAGTTCCTTCACAAACTGCATACCCTCAATGAACGGCAACGTCTTTTCGTCCGCTTTCGCTGCCGCGATCGCATCGGCCGCCGTGACGTCCGCCGCCACGGTAAGACGACTACGCAGTTTGCCGTTGACCTGCACCGCGATCTCAATGGTGCTTTCGGCACACTTGGCTTCATCGTATGCGGGCCACGGTGCGGTCGCGAGCATACCCTCAAAACCGGCCGCTTCCCACATTTCTTCGGTGATGTGCGGTGCAAACGGATTCAGCATCGACAGCAACAATTGCCATTCGCCGCGTGTGACCGAACCTTTTTCGCCCAACTGATTGAGCAAGGTCATCATCGCCGCGATAGCCGTGTTGAACTTCATCGCTTCGATGTCCTCGGTCACCTTTTTCAGCGTGCGATGGAAGGGGGCGGTCATATCCTCCGAAAGTTCCTCATCGTCCGTGAGCGCATCCTGCAGCGCCCAGACGCGATCGAGGAAACGCTTGCAGCCTTTCACGCCGTTTTCCGACCACGGAGTAGCCTTTTCGTAGTCACCCATAAACAAAATGTACACGCGCAGCACGTCCGCGCCATAGGCGTCCACCACTTCCAGCGGGTCCACCACGTTGCCCTTGGACTTGCTCATCTTATCGCCGTCGGGGCCGAGAATGAGGCCCTGCGCGGTGCGCTTGGCATAGGGTTCGGCGGTGGGAACCGCACCGATATCGTGCAGGAAATGATGCCAGAAACGGGAGTAGATCATATGACGGGTCACGTGTTCCATACCGCCGTTGTACCAGTCCACCGGCATCCAGTATTCCAACTCTTTTTTATCCGCCAACGTTTCGGTGTTCTTCGGGTCGATATACCGCAAGAAGTACCACGACGAACCTGCCCACTGGGGCATGGTGTCGGTCTCGCGGCGTGCCGCACCGCCGCACTTCGGACAGGTGCAATTCACGAACTCCTCAATTTTGGCAAGCGGACTTTCGCCGTCCGAACCGGGGGCAAAACTATCCGCACGCGGCAGGCGAAGCGGCAGTTCCTCATACGGCACGGGTACCATACCGCAGGTCGGGCAATGCACGATCGGGATCGGTTCGCCCCAATACCGCTGGCGGTTGAACGCCCAGTCTTTCATCTTGTACTGCACGCCCGCTTCGCCGATGCCTTCGGCGGCAAGATGTGCCAGCATCTTTTCGATCGCTTCCTGCTTGGTGGTGCAACCGTTGAGGAAACCCGAGTTGATGACGTTACCGTCGCCCGTGTAAGCGGCCTCCTCAATGTTGCCGCCTTCGATAACGGGGATGATGTCGATACCGAATTTCTTCGCAAAATCGTAGTCACGCTCGTCGTGGGCGGGCACCGCCATAATAGCACCCGTACCGTAACCCATCATAACGTAATCCGAAATGTAGATCGGCACGTCCTTACCCGTCACGGGGTTGATGGCCGACAAGCCCTCAATACGCACACCCGTCTTGTCTTTCACAAGCTGTGTACGCTCAAACTCGGTCTTTTTACTGCACTCGGTGCGGTACGCATCCAGTGCTTCGATGTTTGCAATGCGGTCGCGATACTTTTCGATCAGCGGATGCTCGGGTGCCATAACCATAAACGTCACACCGAACAAGGTGTCGGGGCGGGTGGTGTAGATACGCAAGGTCTCCTCCGCACCGTTCAGCGTAAAGTTAACAAACGCGCCCGTGGATTTGCCGATCCAGTTCTTCTGCTGAAGTTTCACGTTCGGCAGATAGTCTACCTCTTCCAATCCCTCAAGCAGTTTATCGGCATACTGGGTGATACGCAGATACCACACGTCTTTCGCACGCTGCACCACGTCACTGTGGCAGATATCGCACTTGCCGCCCTGCGAATCCTCGTTGGACAGCACCACTTTACAACTGGGGCAGTAGTTGACCAAAGTCTTGTCGCGGAACGCCAAACCGTTTTCGAACATCTTCAAAAAGATCCACTGGGTCCATTTGTAATAGTCCTCTTCGGTGGTGTCGATCACACGGGACCAGTCAAAGGCAAAACCCACCCGCTTCAGCTGTTCGGTGAAGCGTGCAATGTTTTTATCGGTCACTTCGCGGGGATGAATACCCGTTTTGATCGCATAGTTTTCGGTGGGCAGACCGTAAGCATCAAAGCCAATGGGGAACAACACGTTGTATCCCTGCTTGCGGCGTTTGCGCCCGATCACTTCCAGACCGGAATACGCCTTGATATGTCCCACGTGCATACCCGCACCCGAGGGATACGGGAACTCCACCAAACCGTAAAACTTCGGTTTGGTGTGGTCGTCGGACGCCTCAAACACGTGGCTGTCCTCCCAGATCTTTTGCCATTTTGCTTCGGTCAAATTTGCATCATACCGCATTGTCGTCACCCTCATTATCCAAAAATTCAGTTATATCCGCTTCGCGCCCGTCCTTCCACAAGCGCTCCAGATCGTAAAATGTGCGCGTTTCGTGATGGAACACGTGTGCCACCACGTCGCCGTAATCCAGCACGATCCACCCCTGCGAGCGATAACCTTCCACCCGCAACGGGACGATCCCCTGTGCTTTCAATTCTTCTTCGGCGTAATCCGCCAGCGCCCGCACCTGCGTGGAACTGCCGCCCTCGCAGATGACGAACACATCGGCAAGCGAAGTGAGTTCCCCCACTTCGATCACGCGGATGTTCCCCGCCTTATGCTTATCCAGTGCACGCACCAAGGCGCGCACGGTGGTTTTGGTTTCTGCCATAGTTTATTCCTCCGTTTTAACGATCAGCGTTTCCTGTTCCAGCACCCACTGCGAAAGCAACGTGGCGGTGAGATCGCTTTCCTTGCCGCCGGCAAGTTCCGTAAGGTTCAGATCCCCTTCGGTAATGGGATCACCGTGCGGATTGAACTCGCGGTTAAGCAACGCCAACACGTCGTTTCGATGCACCGAATAGTAGGTTTCGCCGCCTTCGCTCACCGTTTCACCCGGCAGCACGTAGGCCGCCATTTCCTCGAAAGGTACCGCCGAGAGGGCACGCACCAATTCCACGATGGACTTGTAATCGTCGTTGAAACCGACGCGAATGGGGGTACTGCCCACCATCAACGGCTGGAATACATCCGCCGACATTTTGGTGTCTTCCATCGCAAACAGACGTTGCAAAACGGCGGTACACACCTGTTGGAAACGGGCAAAACGTTCAATATCTTTGGCCGTACCGTTACCCGAAGCGGCAATGTATTTCAGTGCCGCCGCACCGTCAATGGCGCGCACACCTTTTTCATAGGTGACTTCATCCGTCTTCACACTGAATGCGAGGTCCACCGTCACACCGCCGATAAGATCCACCAGTTTACGCAACGTATCCTGCTCAAAAATGAAGTAACCATCAATGGGCAGACCGTACTGACGGTTAAACACCTCGACCAAATTCACCGTGGAAGACCCTTCTTTGGCGGTGAGTTTGGTACCGCATTCGGTGTGGGTGGATTCTTCGCTCACGGCGGGTTTATACACCCGACAGCGGCACACGTTGCACCAGAGCAGGTCTTGCGGAGAAGCAAACACTTCGGACAAGCGTTTCACTTTGAAGGTGTCGTCCTCGCCGAGATAGGTATCCTGCGGCATTTGCAGAATACGCACCGTTTTCTTCTCTTTGTCGAAACAGACGAGCGAGAGCAGGTCGGTTTCGCTTTGGGCATCTTCTTCTCCCATCACGCCGAGCAGATAATACCCCACTTTGGTGCTTTGGGCGACGGGCGTGGTTTCATAAATAACGGGGTTCACGTGGGAGGTATCCGGCTCCTCCTCCGACCCGCCGATATACGCATCGTACATCGCTCGCCCGATCTTGTAGATCAACAGAGATGCCAGCACAATGAGCACCACCATCAACACGGTCAAAACAATTCGGCCGCGGTTATTCTTTTTCTTTTTCGGTGTGGGTTTTTTAGCGGGTGTGGTTGCCATCCTCGTTATCCCCTTTCATCGTTACCTCATTAAATGCCGCCACCGTATCGGGGTGGATCGGTTTTTTCTTTTTCACCAGATCTTTGATCGTATAAGAGAGTGCGTATACCATTGCCTCCTCCGCACTCACGTCCACCAATCGGCGCATCACGTCCACGTCGTCGTAATCGCGGTCGGCAGAGGTGAAATCCGCCAGATACAACACCTGTTCGAGCAAACTCATTCCCGCACGTGCCGTGGTATGATACCGCACCGCGTTTACGATATCGCGGTCGGTGATGCCGAGCACGTGTTCCGCAAAAGCGGCACCGCTCATCGCGTGATACAGTTTTTCCGCACCGCGCTCAACTTCACTCATCAGCACGCCGAAATTGTCGAGCACCTGCAACTGGTCGTCGGGCGAGGTATTCTTCATAATATCGTGTAACAGCCCCGCCGTGCGCGCCTTGGTCACGTCTGCACCGTAGCGTTTTGCCAAACGCACCGCTTCTTCCGCAACCGCCAGCGAATGGGCAAAACGTTTCGGTTTCAAACGGCGTTGCAAGATCGCCGTGATCTGTTCATCGGTCGCAGGTGCACCGCTCGCATCGAGGTATAAACGGTTTTCCATAATATACGCCTCCACTGCAGGCGGTAACAAGCCGTCGGCACCGCCGCCGTTTTGTATACGCTCACGCAGTTCGGTAGAAGACACGTCTACCACGGGCATTTCCGCCACGACACATCGCGCACCGCGCGCTTCAAGTGCCGCCGCTTTTTCCCGCAGTGCCGCTGCACTCACGTTGCCGCGCGGCACGGCACACAGCACCGCCGCCGCCGCAATATCGTGAAAACGAAACCACGTGTCAATACTTAAAAACATATCCGCCCCTACGAACAGATACCACTGTGTTTTCGGGGATTCGGCCGTAAGATACGCCAGCGTATCCGCTGTGAAACTGACGCCGCCCTGCCGCAATTCCCAATCCGACACGCGCACACCTGCCATATCGGCCACCGCCAAACGGCACATCTGAAGGCGATGTTCCGCCGAAGCCATGCCGTTTTTCAGTTTGTGCGGCGGTTGTGCCGTGGGCATCAGCACCACTTCATCCAGTGCCAATTCCTGCATCAGCGCGGCAATGAGTGCCAAATGTCCGCAGTGAATGGGATCAAATGTGCCGCCGAACAGGCCGCACCGCTTCGTCGTTCCCATCAGGCACGCGGCAGGTCAATGACGGGGTCTTTGGGATTGCGGCGATACAGCACGAACGTGCGGCCGATCACGCCGACCATTTCCGCACCCACAGCGGCGGCGATCTCCTCCGCGATCGCACGGGTCGTTGCAGGTGCTGTTTCCAGCACGCGTCCCTTAATGAGTTCGCGTGCGGTAAGGGCATCGTCTGCCTGCTTGTTCATCGCATCCGAAATGCCGCCTTTTCCCGCGTGCAGGATCGGATCGAGTGTATTGGCCAAACCGCGCAAGTACGCGCGTTGTTTACTTGTCAACATGGTGTTCCTCCAAATATTTTGCTAAATTTTCCGCAAACGCACGCAAAGCGCGCCCGCGGTGGCTCACCGCATCCTTTTCGGCAGGTGAGAGTTCGGCAAAGGTCTTGCCGTTTTCGGTCACAAAGATCGGATCGTAACCGAAACCGCCCTCACCGCGCGGCTCGTTGCCGATATGTCCGCGACAGACACCTTGTGCCGTTACGGTGTCACCGTTCGGAAACACACAGCACACCGCCGAAACAAAGGCGGCACCGCGCTCGGATCGCGGCACACCTTCCAGTTTTTTGAGCACCGTTGCTTTGCGGCTTCCGACAGGAGCGTACCGTGCCGAATACACCCCCGGTTCACCGCCGAGTGCATCCACCGTCAGTCCCGAATCGTCCGCAATGGCGGGCAAGCCGGTAAAGCGGCACGCTTCGTCCGCCTTAATAAAAGCGTTTTCTGCAAACGTCACGCCGGTCTCATCCGCCTCGGGCAAAGCAGGGTCAATGTCTGCCGCAATGCCGAGCGGCGCCAGAATACGGCGCAGTTCATCCAGTTTATGGGTATTGTGTGTGGCAATAATGAATTTCATTCTGTCAAAAACAATCCTTTCGTAAACTCCGTGGGGTCAAACGGCTGCAGATCGTCCACCCCTTCACCGACACCGATAAACTTCACCGGCACATCCAAGTCCTCACGGATCGCGAGCACCACGCCGCCGCGTGCCGTACCGTCCAATTTGGTCAGCACGATACCGGTAATGCCCGCAGCGTTTTTAAACTCACGCGCTTGATTCACGGCGTTTTGCCCCGTGGTGGCATCCAACACCAACAGCACCTCTTTATCGGCATCGGGCAACTCGCGGTCGATCACGCGGGCGATCTTGGAAAGTTCATCCATCAAATTTTTCTTGTTGTGCAAGCGCCCTGCCGTATCGCAAATAACGATATCCGCGCCGCGCGCTTTGGCGGCACCGATGGCATCGAACACCACCGCCGCAGGGTCGGACCCTTCCGCATGGTGCACGAAATCCGCACCCGCACGATCCGCCCAGATCTCCAACTGTTCAATTGCCGCCGCACGGAACGTATCCGCCGCCGCCAGAACCACCTTCTTACCTTCCGCGCGGTATCGTGCCGCGAGTTTGCCGATGGTGGTGGTCTTGCCCACGCCGTTCACACCGATAACCAGCACGACCGAGGGGCGGGTGTTCACCTGCATCTCCTGTCCGCCTGCCAACATATCGCCCACGATCTCCGCCAAGAGATCGCGCACGGCGGCAGGGTCGGTGGTGCCCGTTTCTTTCACACGGGCACGCAAACGCTCGCAAATGTGCGCCGCGGTGTTCGCGCCGACGTCCCCCATAATGAGGATCTCCTCCAACTCCTCAAACAGTTCTTCATCAATTTTGGTGAAAGAACGGAACAAGGAATTCAGCGGACTCATTAAGGAATCGCGCGTTTTTTGCAAACCTTGTTTTATCTTTTGGAAAAAGCCCATTCTCTATTCTCCTTACTGTTGTTGCAGGGAAATACCGAGTTTCTGTTCCACTTCGCTGGCACGCAGTTCCAGCAGTTTGGAAACACCCTTTTCCTGCATCGTCACACCGTACAGCACGTCCGCTTCTTCCATTGAACCGCGGCGGTGGGTAATGACGATAAACTGCGTTTTGTCACACATACGGCGCAGATAGGATGCATAACGGTCCACGTTCACATCGTCCAGTGCGGCTTCAATTTCATCCAATACGCAGAACGGTGAGGGAGTCACGTGCAAAATCGCAAACAGCAACGCAATGGCCACCAGCGCCTTTTCGCCGCCCGACAGCGAATCCAAATTCAAGATCTTCTTGCCGGGGGGTTGCACGTGCATTTCGATACCCGAATGTAAAATGTCGTTCGGATCGGCCAATTCCAGTTTTGCTTGACCGCCGCCGAACAGTTCGGTAAAGGTCTCGCTGAAGTTCTGGTTGATCTGGCGGAAACGTTCCACGAAGATATCGCGCATCTGCGAGGTGAGACCGCCGATGAGTTTCAGCAACTCCTCTTTCGAAACTTCCACATCTCGCACCTGTTCGGACATAAAGTTATAGCGTTCGCTCACCTCGCGATATTCCTCAATAGCCGCCACGTTGACGTTACCGAGTGCGCGGATCTTGGATTTCAACTCACCCAAACGGCGGCCCGCTTTGGCGGGTTCCTCAATGGGCGGCGCTTCGAGTTCCGCTTCCGCACGGGTGAGTTCATATTCATCGTAGAGTTTACGCACAATGTCTTCCGCTTCGTGAGAGGCGGTCTCCACCTTTTCTTCCAAACGTGCCACTTCACGGCCGGCCTGTTCGCGCTCGTCGCTCTTTTCACGCACCAGACGGCGGCATTCGGTCTGCCGCTGTTCACCTTCATCGCGGCGTTGCATCAACGCGGCGATCTCACCCACACCGGCACCCGCTTGTTCGCGCAGGGCGGCGGCACGGTCGGCAAGTTCCCGAATACGTTGTTCGGTTTCGGCGTTTTGCTGTTCGATAGCAGCGATCTGTGCCTCCAGATTTTCGCGATATCCGCTGGAATCCGCTTCACGGGCACGCAGGTCGGCCACCGCCGCCTCATGCGCTTCGATCCCTTTGCGATGGGAAAGAATCGCCAGTTTCACGTCGCCGATACGCGCCGCCAAACTCTCGCGCTCATCCGACAACTGCTGACGACCGCCGCTCACTTCATTGATCTGCACTTCCAGTGCCGCCTGCTTTTCGGCAATGGCGGCCGCCGTAGTTTCGGCATCCTCCATCGCAGTGCGCTGTTCGGCGGCACGGGCGTTCAACCGTTCGATCTCCTGTGCGGCATTTTCGGCCTCACGACGGCTGTTTTCGGCCAACTCGGTCAAACGGCGCAGTTCACCGTCCAAACGGATGGCATCCTCGCCGGCCACTGCAATTTCGGCGGCCAGTCCGTTCACCTCGGCTTCCACCGCCGCGGTCTCCTGCAACGCCGCGCTTGCCTTTTGACGTGCCTCTTCAGCGGCGGCTTTTTGCTTTTCTGCCTTTTTCTTCAACTGTTCGATCTCGGCACGGCGGGAAAGCAACCCCGCGCTACGTACCGACGAACCGCCGGTCATGGAACCGCCGGCATTGATAACCTGACCGTCCAACGTTACCAAGCGGAACCGATATTTATACTTGCGGGCGATCTCCACCGCGCGGTCGAGATCTTCCACCACCGCGATACGCCCAAGCAAACTGCGGGCGATCTCCTCATACTGCTTATCGCACGTCACCAGTTCGCTTGCAAGCCCGACAAAACCTTCTTCCTCTTCCAACCCCTTTTCGGTCAGAAGCGTGCCTTTCATAGAGGCGATCGGCAGGAAGGTCACACGGCCCGCACGGTTATCTTTCAAATAAGCGATTGCGCGTTTGGCATCCTCCTCGCGGTCACAAATGACGTGCTGGGTGGCACCGCCGAGTGCGGTTTCCACCGCCAACGCATATTCGCGTTTGGCGTGCACCAAACTGGAAACGGGGCCGTGTAAGCCGCGCAACATCCCGCGGCCCGCCTGCTTGACCACCGTTTTCACGCTTTCGGAAAAGCCTTCCAGATTGCGTTCCATCTCTTCCAGCAGAGTCACACGGCGCACCGCCGCTTCGGCATCCAGAGTTAGGCGGTCGGCCTCTTCTTTGAGTGCCTGCGACTTTTCCTGCCGTGCCTGCAGACGCATGGTATAGCCCTTTTGTGAATTACGCAGCGAGGTGAGCGTTTCCTCCACCGCCGCGCGGTCCTTTTCACACGCTTTACGTTCGGCTTCCGCTTCCTTTGCCTGCTCACTGCGGAGTGTAACACCCGCCGTCAGTTGCGAAAGACGCATGGTAATTTCCGAAAGTGCGGTCTCGCCCGACACCCGCTTCACGCGAATGTCCGACAACTGCAACGCCAACGCCGCCGCTTCGGCAGAGAGGGTATCCATCTGCCCCGTGACCTCTTCACTGCTGCGAGAGAGCGCTTCCATTTGTTCCGAGAGCGACAGACTTTGGGCCTGTGCCGCCTCGATCTTCGCCTGTTCTTCGGCAATGCCTGCCGTATGGCGGGCGACTTCTTCATCAATTTGCGTGCGCCCTTCTTCGGATTTGCGAATATCTTCCTGCACCCGCTCGATGGTCTCGCCACGGTGGAAGATGTCGTTTTGAAGCACCGCACTTTCGCTTTCGGCGCGCAACGCTTCTTCCTCCAACGCGGCGGCGGCACGACGGATCTCATCCATCTGCACCGTCAGCGCCTGTGCTTCGCGGGTGATCTCCTCGGCCTGCTCTTCCAAACGGTCGATATCCGCACCAGCGGCATCGTACTGCGTGCGCGCCAGTTCCAGTTTGGATTGCAACGAGCGAAGCACGTCGCGCGAACGATCGATCTGATACAGCCACAGACCGATCTCCAGCCCTTTCTTCTCCTCCGACAGTTCCAAAAACGCCTTGGCTTTTTCGGACTGTTCCGCAAGCGGACCGACACGGTCTTCCAGTTCCTTCACGATATCCCGCAAGCGCAGAAGGTTGTCCTCCGTCGCGTTCAAGCGGCGCTCCGCCTCGTTTTTGCGGTAGCGGTATTTGGCAATACCCGCCGCCTCTTCAAAGATCTCGCGGCGTTCTTCCGATTTGGAAGCCACGATATCCCCGATACGTCCCTGCCCCACGATGGAGTAACCGTCGCGGCCGAGACCGGTATCCATAAACAAAAGTTGGATATCCTTTAAACGCACGGTGGCGTTGTTCAGCATATATTCACTGTCGCCCGAACGGTAATACCGACGGGTAACCTTTACGTCGTCACTGTCAAAATCCAAAATGCGGGTGGAGTTGTCGATAATCAGCGACACTTCGGCAAAGCCGACGGCACGCCGTTCTTCCGTGCCGCTGAAGATGACGTCCTCCATTTTCGAGCCGCGCAGACTCTTGTTAGACTGTTCACCCAACACCCAACGGATCGCATCGCTTATGTTGGATTTTCCGCTTCCGTTCGGGCCCACGACCGCCGTGATACCCTGTCCGAACGACAGTACCGTGCGGTCGGGGAAGGATTTAAATCCGTGTATCTCCAGTGCTTTCAGTACCATATGTTCCGTAACCTCTCATCAATCATCGTATCCCATCAAGCACAGTGCTTCACGGGCGGCTTTTTGCTCCGCCTCTTTTTTACTGCGCCCGCGGCCGTTGCCGATCACGTTGGAGTTCAAATGCACCTCCATGGTGAACTGCTTATTATGGTCCGGTCCGCTTTCCCCCGTGAGTACGTACGAAATGATCTCGCCGGGGTTTTGTTGCACGATCTCCTGCAACTGAGTCTTGTAATCCTTAAAGTGTGCACGGCGTTGGTTGCTCGCTTCCTTTTCCAAAAACGGGAGCAAGAAGTCGCGTGCCGCCTCCATACCGCCATCCAGATAGATCGCCGCCGTGACCGCTTCAAACGCATCCGCCACGATGGAGGGCCGTTCGGCACCGCCGTTTTGCGCCTCGCCGCGGCCCAACATCAGCCAGCCACCGAGCCCGAGTTCCCGAGCATAGGAAAACAGCGCTTTCTCACACACCACCGCCGCACGCAGTTTGGTGAGTTCCCCTTCGGGGCCTTTTTCTTTTTGAAACAGGTGCACCGCCGCCGTGAGTCCCAGCACCGAATCACCCAAAAACTCCAGCCGTTCGTTGCTTTGCAGGTTGCGCCCCGCCTCGTTGGCATAGGAGGAATGGGTCAACGCCCGTTTGAGCAAGGAAGTATCCGTAAACGTATATCCCAACCGCTCCATCAACGGGGCGAGATCCCGCTCGTTCGCTCGGTTATTCATCGCTCGTGCTCCCCTTTGCGGCTTCGGTGATCGCTTCGATCACACCTGTGGCGGCAAATTCGCCCGCAATGCGGATCGCGCTGCGGATCGCCGCGGCATCCGAATTGCCGTGTGCCTTAATGACAGGACGGCACACACCGAGAATCGGTGCACCGCCGTGTTCACTGGTGGACATACGGCTTTTTAACACGCCGATCTTGGATTTTACCAGCAACGCCGCTATTTTGGTGAGCAGGTTGCTCATAAACAGGCTCTTGATCTCTTTCATCAGCATCCCCGCCGTGCCTTCAATAGCCTTCAGCAGAATGTTGCCCGTAAAACCGTCGGTCACCAGCACGTCCGCCGCACCGAACGGCACTTCACGGGATTCCACATTGCCGACAAAATTCACACCGCTCTCTTGGATCAAGCGGTATGCCTGCTGCTGCAGTTCGCCGCCCTTACATTCTTCGGTACCGATATTGATCAGACCCACCGTGGCCGGTTCACCGCCGCCCATTACGCGGGACATATACACACTGCCCATTTGGGCGAACTGACACAGCATTTCAGGGCGGCATTCCGCATTCGCGCCCGAATCCAACATCAAACTGGGTCTGCCCGAAGCGGTGGGGATCAAGGTTGCGATCGCCGCACGCGGCACGCCCTTGATACGCTTGACAAAGAAGGTCGCACCCATTACCAGTGCGCCCGTGCTGCCCGCGCTGACAAACGCATCGCCCTTCCCTTCCGCCACCATACGCAAACCGACCGCCATCGAACAGTCTTTGTGTGCTTTCAAAATGGTGCGCGGTTCATCTTCCATCGCGATCACGTCTTCGGTGTGAACGATGGTAATACCGTCAAGCGAAATATTTTCTTCCTTCGCCACACGGCGCAAAATCTCCTCGTTACCCACCAAGGTAACGGTAACACCGTCACCCGCCGCCAGTGCCGCACCTTTCAGCGGGGCGAGCGGTGCGTTATCACCGCCGAATGCATCCACTACGATATGCATTATACATTACCTCCTAAGACAGCGTCTAAATGTTCAAGTCCGCGTGCCGAAAGTGCCGCGTAACGTGCCCGTTTATCCCGAATGTGCGTGGCAAGCGGGGGGATCACCCCGAAGTTCGCACCCATCGGTTGAAAATGTTTGGCATTGTCGGGGTTGCTGATATACCCTGCCAACGCACCGATCATCGTATCGGTCGGCAGAATAAGCGCTTCCTCGCCTTTCACGGAACGGGCGGCGTTAATACCCGCCAAAATGCCGGATGCCGCCGATTCCATATACCCTTCCACACCCGTCAACTGCCCTGCAAAAAACAGGTGCGGCGCGCGGCGGGATTGAAACCCCGCCGTAAGCAGGGTGGGAGAATTCAAAAACGTGTTGCGATGCATCACGCCGTAACGCAAGAACTCGGCGTTCTTCAGTGCGGGAATCATACCGAACACCCGCTTTTGTTCACCGAATTTCAAATTCGTCTGAAATCCGACCAAGTTCACCATACTGCCCTCGGCATTTTCCGCCCGCAGCTGCAACACCGCCCACGGACGGTGACCGGTACGCGGGTCGCGAAGCCCCACCGGTTTCATCGGGCCGAAGCGAATGGCGTCCGCACCGCGGCGCGCCAACACCTCAATGGGCATACACCCTTCATACACGGTGAGATCTTTCTCGAACTCGTGCAACGGGGCGGTTTCGGCGGTGATCAACGCCGCGTGAAACGCTTCGTATTCCGCCTTGTTCAGCGGGCAGTTGAGGTAATCCCCCTCGCCGCTTTCTTCACGGTCGTAACGCGAGGCGCGAAACAGGTGTTCCTCATCCAAACTGTCGGTCGCCACAATGGGGGCGGCGGCATCGTAAAAGTTGAGTCCCTCACCGCATTCTTCACGCAACGCCGCCGCCAACGTATCCGACGTGAGCGGCCCCGTGGCAATTACCGTCACACCCTCATCGGGCAATGCGATATATTCCTCGTGTTTCACCGTGATGAGCGGATGTGACGTAATACGAGCGGTGATCCCCGCCGCAAAGGCTTCGCGATCCACCGCCAACGCACCGCCTGCCGGCACCGCACAGGTGGCGGCCACCTCCATGCAAAGCGAACCGAGTCGCCGCATCTCCTCTTTCAGCATACCCGCCGCACTGTCGAGGCGGGAAGCTTTAAGCGAATTCGAACACACCAATTCGGCAAACTTTTCACTTTTGTGTGCAGGTGTGAACTTTTGCGGTTTCATCTCGATCAATGTCACGGGGATCCCTGCGCGTGCAATCGCCCACGCGGCTTCACATCCTGCAAGACCCGCTCCGACCACGGTAATCGACATAACTTACTTCTTCTCCTTCTGCGGCGTACCCGTGTACCCGCATACTTCACTCAAACAATACAGCGTGTCGCCGTTTTTGCCCTTCTTCTTAAACAGCGTGCGTCCGCAACGGGGACACGTTTCGGAGGACGGTTCGTTCCACACCACGAAATCGCATTTCGGGTAATTTGAGCAACCGTAGAACTTGCGGCCGCGTTGGGAACGCTTGGCCACGATCATACCGCCGCAACGGGGACACAGCGCACCCGTTTCCTCCACGATTCGCTTGGTGTTTTTGCAATCGGGATAGCCGGGGCAGGCCAAGAACTTGCCGTACCGTCCCGATTTCACCACCATTTTACGCCCGCACTGATCGCACACCACGTCGCTTTCCACGTCGGGAACTTTAATCTTCTCGCCGTCCAGTGCGCGTTCGGCGGCGGCCAACGTTTTAGCAAACCCTTGATAGAACGCATCCAACGTGGACACCCAATCGTTCTTGCCGGTTTCCACCTCATCCAGTTCCTGTTCCATATTCGCGGTAAATTCCACGTCCACCACTTCGGGGAACTTCTCACGCATCAGACCGGTGGTGATCTCACCGAGCGGCGTGGGCTTCAGCGATTTGCCTTCACGTTCCACGTATTCACGCGCCAAAATAGTGCCCACCGTGGTAGCAAAGGTGGAAGGACGGCCGATACCGTTTTCTTCCATCGTCTTAATCAGTGTTGCTTCGGTGTAGCGTGCAGGCGGTTGGGTGAAGTGCTGATTACCGTCAAGTTTCCGCACGGTCAGTTTATCGCCCTCCGAAAGCGGCGGCAATGCCGCGTTATCCTCATCTTCGGTTTCGTCCTTGCCTTCTTCATACAGCACGGTGAAGCCGTCAAACGCCACGGTGTACCCGCTCGCCTTAAACAGGCAGCGACCGGCCGCGATATCGAGCTGACAGGTATCCTGCACGCAGTTTGCCATCAAACTGGCGATAAAGCGTTCCCAGATCAGTTTGTAAAGTTTATACTGGTCCGCCGTGAGCGAATCCTTCACCTCGTCGGGTGTGAGCGACGGCATGGTGGGACGGATCGCTTCGTGAGCATCCTGCGCCGTGCTCTTGGTCTTAAACACACGCGGTTTTTCGGGCAGATAGCGTGCGCCGTAACGCGAGCGAATAAACTCCACGCCCTCACGGCGGGCATCGTCCGAAATACGCAGCGAGTCGGTACGCATATACGTGATCAAACCGACCGCGCCCTGTCCTTGCACTTCCACGCCTTCATAAAGTTCCTGCGCCGCTTTCATGGTGCGGCGGGCGGCAAAGCCCAATTTACGACTCGCCTCCTGTTGCATGGTGGAGGTGATGAACGGCGGGGTGGGAGCCAAACGGCGCACGCCGCGTTTCACGGCTTGTACGCTGAACGGCACACCATCCAGTTCCGCCAACACGGCGTTTGCCTGTTCGGCATTCTCCAACTTCGCCTTGTTACGGCCGATGCTGTAAAGTTTGGCGGGGAACATTTTTCCTTTCGGTGCGGCGGAGAGTTTGGCATCGATCGTCCAATACTCCTCGCTCTTAAACGCACGGATCGCCTCTTCGCGCTCCACCACCAGATTCACCGTGGCGGATTGCACACGCCCCGCCGACAAACCGGCGCGGATCTTCTTCCACAAAAACGGGCTGATCTTATAGCCCACAATGCGGTCGAGAATACGTCGCGCCTGCTGTGCGTTGACCATATTCATATCCAGTGAGCGCGGGGCGTTCATCCCCTGCGCGACACCGGTCTTGGTAATCTCATTAAAGGTGACACGGTTGCATTTGGCGGGATCCACACCCAACACCTGCATCAGGTGCCACGAGATCGCCTCACCCTCGCGGTCAGGGTCGGTTGCGAGAATGACGCGGTCACTTTCCGCCGCCATGCCCTTCAATTGGCGAATCAGCGCGGATTTGCCGGGGATATCCACGTAACGCGGACGAAAGCCGTGTTCGATATCCACACCGAGCAACGTCTTGGGCAGGTCGCGAATGTGACCGACCGAAGCGACCACCTGATACCCCTGCCCCAGATATTTCTGCACCGTTTTCGCTTTTGCGGGGGACTCCATAATAACCAGTGTTGCCATAATAATGACCATTCCTTCTCTTGCAAATATAGTAATACTACACGCGGCGGTATTGCTGTCCCGCCTCGGAGATCGCATACCCGAGCATCTCAAGCTCGGTCAACGCCGCCAGCACCCGCCCCATTGAAAGCCCCGCCGCAGCGGCGATCTCATCCACGGGCAACGCCTCCGCACGCAAGGCTTTCATCACGGTTTGCGCGTTGTCACTGACAGGCACGGGAGGCGGTGCCTCCTTCGCTTTTTTGGCAGGCATCGGCTGTGCCGTCCTCGGCGTTTCCGTCGTTTTTGAAAGTTGGGGAAACAACAGCGCGTATTCCTCCAAGATCTCAGCGGCATCACGTACCAGTTTGGCACCGTTTTGAATCAGCGTATTGTTACCCGCGCCGTTGGGCATATTCAACGCGACGGGGACCGAAAACACATCTCTCCCCTGCTCACGGGCAAAACGGGCGGTGATCAACGCACCGCTGGGCATCGGCGCTTCGGTCACACAAACACCGTGTGCCATACCGCTGATAAGGCGGTTACGCACGTGGAAAGTGCCGCGACTCACACGCACGCCGTGCGGATATTCCGTCAGCAACGTGCCGCCTTGCGCCAATGTGCGACGACGAAGTGCCTCGTTCGCCGCAGGATAATTAACATCCAACCCGCACGCTTGCACCGTGACCGTGCGGCCGCCCAGATCCAACGCCGCGTTGGCAGCAGCCGCATCGCCGCCTTCGGCACCGCCGCTGACTATCAGCGCACCGCCGCGCACCAAGCCGGCAGTGATCATGGTCGTCACTTCGTAACCGTAGCGGGAAAGGTTGCGCGTACCCACCACCGCGATCACGGGGCGGGCGGAAAGATCGGGCACACTGCCGCGACCGTACAACACGGCGGGCGGCGCGAAGATACCGCGCAACAGCGAGGGATACGCCTCATCCGCCGGCGTCAGCAACCAGTCGCCGTGTTCCAGCGTGCGATGCAAGATCTCCCGCGCGGTGTCCACCGATTTTTCGCACAGGCGGGCACGCACCGTGTCGGGTATCCCGCACTGTCGAAAGGTTTCCTTGTCGGCGGCATAGATATCCTCCGGCGAAGAAAACGCGTTCAGCAACGTTGAAAGATAGCCGCTGCCGTATCCCAACGCCTGTTGCAACCATATCCAGTAAATACGGCTATCCAATATACTCTCTCCTACTCATTTCCCACATCACAAGCGCCGCCGCCACCGCCGCATTGAGCGATTCGGCACGCCCGGCCATGGGAATGGTCAGCCGATGGGTACAAGCGGCGATGGTTTCGGACGTAAGCCCGTTGGCCTCGTTGCCGATCACACACACGCTCCCCGCCGAAAGCGGCGCCTCCACCACCGACAACACCGCGCCCTCGGCGGACGGCACACAGGCATAACCGCATGCGCCTGCCTCCTGCAAGCGGGTGATGGCGGCGGGCATATTCGCCGTTTCCCACAGCGGCAGGCGGAACACCCCGCCCATACTGCCGCGCAGCACTTTCGGGCTGTACACGTCGCAACACCCCGCCGACAAGATCAACCCATCGATCCCCACCGCTTCGGCGGTGCGGATCACCGTGCCGATGTTGCCGGGGTCACGCACGTTCTCGAGCGCCAACCATTTCTTATTTTTAAAGGTAGATAATGTACTACTATCTATTGTATCCAACATTTTCCGATTGTCAAGTGCTTTGCACAGACAAATTATTCCTTGCGAGGTTTCGGTGTCGGAAAGCAAATCCGCCACACCGTCGGTAATGTCGAACACGTGAACGGCCGCGGCCGTCACCGCCTCCGCTTCCGCAGGATATTTTTCCCGTGCGCGTGCAGTCAACAACGCGGTTTCGATCACCGCGTGCGAGCGCGCCGCATCCGCACACAAACGGGCACCTTCAATAACGAATGCACCCTCTTGCCGCCGCAGTTTGGCATCGTTTTGCAGGCGGCGCAGACGGCGCACCATCTCATTATCACGACTGGAGATCACCATACTCCGCCGCTCCTTTCCGAAAAGAAGCGCCCGTCGAAAAGTTCAACGGGCGCACCTATATCTTTTTATTGCAGAGCCGCCTTGGCCTTCTCTGCGAGGGCGGTGAACGCCGCCGCATCGGACACAGCCAATTCCGCGAGCATCTTACGGTTCAGCGAAATTTCCGCTTTCTTCAGACCGTTCATAAAGGTGGAGTAGTTCATACCGTTCATCTTCGCAGCAGCGGAGATACGGGTGATCCACAGACGGCGGAAGTCACGCTTCTTCAGTCGGCGACCGATGTAAGCGTACTGACCGGATTTCATAACCGCTTCTTTCGCGGTCTTGAACAGCTTGGACTTGGCACCGTAGTAGCCCTTCGCCAGCTTCAATACTTTCTTTCTTCTTTTGCGCGTCATCATTGCGCCTTTAATACGAGCCATGCTTTATTCCTCCATTCTCAAACCGCGATTACTTGTAAGGGATCATACGCTTGACCGCTGCGGTGTTGGTCACGTCCGCCACCACGGTCTTACGCAGATTTCTCTTACGCTTGGTCGATTTCTTGTTCAGGATATGGGACTTGTAGGCATGGCCGCGGATGACCTTGCCGTTTTTGCTGAGCTTAAAACGTTTTTTGGCACCACTGTGCGTTTTGATCTTCGGCATCTTAATATCCTCCTTAAATTTCTATCGGCTTACTTCGTCGTTGCGGGGGCAAGAAACATCAACATATGCCGCCCTTCCATCTTGGCGGGCTTATCCACCGTTCCTGCTTCGGCACACGCCTCGGCAAAACGCTGCATAGACTCCAGCCCCAGTTCGGGGTGACCGAGTTCACGGCCGCGGAAACGGATCGACACCTTCACGCGGTCGCCGTCCTGCAAAAAGCGGATGGCATGGCGCACTTTGGTATTGAAATCTCCCACGTCGGTGTTCAAACCGAGTCGAACTTCCTTGATCTCCGTGACATGCTGATTTTTACGGGCTTCCTTTTCGCGCTTCGCTTGTTCGAACCGATACTTACCGTAATCCATAACACGGCAGACGGGCGGGACAGCATTCGGCGCGATCTTCACCAGATCCAGATCGTGTTCATCCGCGATCTTCTGAGCATCTCTGGCGGACATAACGCCCATCTGCTCGCCGTCGGGGCCGATCAAACGGACCTCGGCATCGCGAATCTGTTCATTGACCTGCAGTTCCTTGCTTGCGATGGCAAAGCACCTCCATTTAAAAATTATAAAACGCGGACAGAAACTGCCCGCGTTTACGACACAATAACACACTAAAATTCCGTGCATTCTTACCGTATTGACCCGTTGGGCAAAAACCGCGGGTGAGAGCGGGCATCGCTCTTCTTCGTTTTACATCGCTTGTTACTATATCACAATTCTCACCGTCTGTCAAGCATCTTTCAAAAAAATCGAAAAAAGTTTTGTTTCACCTCTTGACGGCCGTGGATTTATCTGCTATAATTCCCGTGTTGTCAAAAAATATGCTGATGTGGCTCAATGGCAGAGCGGTTCACTCGTAATGAACAGGTTGTCAGTTCGATTCTGACCATCAGCTCCAAGTAAAAAGGACTTCGCGAAAGCGAAGTCCTTTTTACTTGGAGCTTCCGCCTGCGGGCGGGCTTATCCGTGGGCTTACACAACGTTCACAGCACCGTTTCCATCTCCATCTGGCGGCATTGCATCCCCAAATGCTCATAAAACTTCATCGCGGGAGCGTTGCAGTTCCACACGTGTAACGTCACGTTATAACACCCGCACTCCCGTGCGAACGCCAGCACCGCCTCATACAGCACCGTGCCGATATGCTGTCCGCGGCAGGTTTCATCCACACACAAGTCGTCGATATACAGTGTGCGAACGTCACACAAAGCGTGGTGCTTGCCGCCTTCCTGCAACTGACAAAACGCATAGCCCTGCACACGATCGTTTTCATCGACCGCCACCAGCACGGGACGGTCGTTTTGCTTTAAGATCTCCGTCAACTGTTCATCGGTGTATTTTCGCGCCCCTGCGCGAAACAGATCGGGGCGCCCTGCGGCGTGCACGTTGCACACCTGACACAACAATTCACCGATACGCGGGATGTCGCGCACCGCCGCTTTCCGCACGGTCATATCGCTCGCCTCACTTTCCGGTGGAGCCGAACCCGCCCGCACCGCGCACGGTATCGTCCAGCGAATCCACCGTTTGGAACGCGGCCGTCACATAAGGTGTCAGCACCAACTGCGCCACCCGCTCGCCGTTTTCCACCGACTGTGCCGCCTCACCGTGATTGTGGAGTGCCACAAAGATCTCACCGCGGTAATCGCTGTCGATCACGCCGACCTTGTTGGCGGGTGCCAACCCGCGTTTGGTCGCTAAACCGCTTCTGGCATATACCAACCCGACCAATCCCGCGGGAATCGCCATCGCCACACCGGTGGGGATCATCACCGTCTGCCCCGCCGCGATCGTCACGGGGGCTTCCAAACACGCATAAAGATCGGCGCCCGCCGCCTCGGCCGAACCGTAAGTCGGCACCGCAGCACCCTCTCTCACCAACGTGATCGCTACATCCATTGCCATATATCTTCATTTCCTTTCGGGTTATATTACCCTCACAATATATCATTTTTCACACTTTTGTGTCAACCGTTTTTTCGTGCGAATAAACAGTTGACAATCCCGTAAAAGATGTGGTATATTATCTATATATGTAAACGCGATGACGGAGATGAGTATCCGATCACACGATCCAAAGCGAGTCGGGGGCGGTGGAAGCCCGATGTGACGGTGACGGTGAAGATCCCTCCCGAGCGGCGCTCCGAACGGGTTTTTACCCCGGTAGGCGGCGACGGTTTTCCCCGTTAGCGGAAGCGTGTATGTTTGTACACAGCAACAAGGTGGTATAACGGGAACAGCGCTCGTCCTTTTTGCGGATGACGCTGTATTTTTATTTTAACGGAGGTTTTTGGGATGTACAACAAAGTACCGACTGACCTGAAATTCGTAGAACGCGAAAAAGCGGTGGAAAAATTCTGGAAAGAAAACCGCATTTTCGAAAAGAGCATCGAAGCGCGCGCCAAGGGCGAACCGTATGTGTTTTATGACGGCCCCCCGACGGCAAACGGCAAACCGCACATCGGCCACGTGCTCACCCGCGTGATCAAAGATATGATCCCGCGTTACCGCACCATGAAGGGCTGTATGGTCCCCCGCAAAGCAGGTTGGGATACCCACGGCCTGCCGGTCGAGTTGGAAGTTGAAAAACTGCTGGGACTGGACGGCAAAGAACAGATCGAAGAATACGGTTTGGAACCGTTCATTCAAAAGTGCAAAGAAAGCGTTTGGAAATACAAGGGCATGTGGGAAGATTTCTCGGGCACCGTTGGTTTCTGGGCGGATATGGACGATCCTTACGTGACCTATCACAACGATTTTATCGAATCCGAATGGTGGGCACTCAAACAGATCTACGACAAGGGCCTTTTGTATAAAGGCTTCAAGATCGTCCCCTACTGCCCGCGTTGCGGCACCCCGCTCTCGTCCCACGAAGTGGCGCAGGGGTACAAAACGCTCAAAGAGCGTTCCGCCGTGGTGCGCTTCAAGGTGAAGGACGAGGACGCTTATATTCTCGCGTGGACCACCACCCCGTGGACCTTGCCCTCCAACGTGGCACTGTGTGTACATCCCGAACACGAATATGTGAAACTGCAGGTGGAAAGCGG
>SVPM01000017.1 GCA_015065865.1 Oscillospiraceae bacterium
AAGGAGGAACATAGACTATGTATCGTATCGGAATTGATTTGGGCGGCACCAATATTGCCGTTGGCGTGGTGGATGACAACTATCAGATCGTCGGCCGTGCCAAGTGCAAGACCGCACTGCCCCGCCCTGCGGAAGCGATCGTGGCGGATATGGTGAAGACCGCGTTTGAGGCGGTAAAGAACGCGAATCTCACGATGGAGGATATCACCTCGGTGGGTGTGGGCTGTCCCGGTACCTGCAACGGGGATACGGGCGAAGTGGAATTTTCCAACAACTTGAAGTTTGATCATCTGCCGTTGGTGGCGATGTTGAAAGAGGGCTTGCAGAAGCCCGTGTTTATGGATAACGATGCCAACGTCGCGGCGTTGGGCGAAGCGGTTGCCGGAGCGGCTAAGGGTGTGAAGAACTGCGTATGCATCACGCTGGGCACCGGTGTCGGCGGCGGCGTTATCATCGACGGCAAGATCTACAGCGGTTCGAACTTTGCGGGTGCAGAACTCGGCCACACCGTGATCGTGGTGGACGGTGAACCGTGCAACTGCGGTCGTAACGGTTGCTGGGAGGCTTACGCTTCCGCAACGGCGTTGATCCGCCAGACCACCCGCGCGATCGAAGCGAATCCCGATTCGCAAATGGCGAAGATGGCGGGCGGCAACGTGAGCGGCCGCACCGCGTTTGATGCGATGCGTGCGGGTTGTCCCGTGGGTAAACAGGTGGTGGATACCTATATCCGTTACATCGCTGCAGGTCTGATCGATATGATCAATATCTTCCAGCCGGAAGTGCTGTGCATCGGCGGCGGTATCTGTAACGAAGGAGAAACCTTGATGGCGCCATTGCGTGCACAGATCGAGAAAGAGCGTTACAGCAAGTACAGCAAGATCCAGACTCGTTTGTGCGTGGCGGCGCTCGGTAACGATGCCGGTATCATCGGTGCCGCGGCGTTGGGTTGATTCTCGGTTGATTTTTTAAGAAGGAGTGTTGGGAATGCGGTTTCGCGCATTGGAAACGGCGGCCTTGGCTGCAGGGTACGAGGTTACACGGGATCTGCCGCTCGCGGCGCATACCAGTTTTCACATCGGCGGTACGGCGGCCCTTGCGATATCGGTGCACGATGAAACGGCGTTGCCGACACTGCTTTCGATCTGTCGGGAGAGCGGGATCGCGTGGATGCCGCTCGGCCGCGGCAGTAATCTGTTGGTAAGCGATCGCGGGTTCGACGGGGCGGTGTTTTTCGCACCCGTCGGCTCGCCGACCGTTTGCGGTACGGATATCACCTGTCCTGCGGGCGTGCCGCTCAAAGAGTTGTGTCGCACGGCACGGGATGCGGGCCTTTCGGGGCTGGAATTTGCTTACGGTATCCCCGGCGCGGTGGGCGGCGGTCTGTTTATGAACGCGGGTGCGTATGACGGACAGTTGTCTGACGTGGTGACGGCGGCGGTGGCGGCGGATGCCGACGGTGTGCACGCCTTGACGGCAACGGAGATGGAACTCGGCTACCGTCACAGTGTGTTTATGAAGACGCGGGATGCGCTCATTTTGTCGGTCACGGTGCACCTGACACCCGATAATCCTGCGGCGATCGGCGCGCGCATGGAGGAGTTCATGCGTCGTCGGCGTGAAAAGCAACCGCTGGAATTTCCCAGTGCGGGCAGTTACTTTAAGCGACCTGCGGGGCATTTTGCAGGTGCGCTGATCGAACAATGCGGATGCAAGGGGCTTCGTGTGGGTGGTGCCGAAGTGAGCGAAAAACACGCCGGATTCGTTATTAATCGCGGCGGTGCGACGTGTGCGGACGTGTTGGCACTGGAAAACGAGGTGCGCCGTCGGGTGCAGGAAACATTCGGCGTTACGCTGGAGAGGGAAGTTCAGTTTATCGGGGAGGAATAAACGGTGGAGTTCATAATCGTGAGCGGGTCATCGGGTGCGGGGAAATCCCGTGCCATAGACGCGCTGGAGGATATCGGCTTTTACTGTGTGGATAATATGCCGCCGAAACTGATCCCGAAATTTGCGGAACTTTGCCGTACCTCGCAAAGCGATATGTCGCAGGTAGCGGTGGTGGTGGATGCACGCGGCGGTGAATCCCTTCATGATATGGCGGGCGCACTGGAACTGCTGCAACAGCAGGCCGTGGCGTATAAGATCCTGTATCTGGAGTGTGATGCAGCGGTGCTGGCGCGGCGATATAAAGAAACGCGCCGCAAACATCCGCTCTCCGACCGTGCGGGCGGTTCCCTTTCCCGCGCGATCGAAGAGGAACGGGCTTTGCTCGGCAATATTCGCGAGCGGACGGATTACTTGATCGATACTACCCATCTGTCGGCGGCGCAACTGCGGGAACGCATTGTCGCGCTCTTTTTGGGCGATGCCCGTATGGGGATGCCGGTGCAGTGTATGTCTTTTGGGTTTAAGTACGGATATCCGGCCGAAGCGGATATGGTAATGGACGTACGTTGCTTTAAAAATCCGTTTTACGTGGAAGAATTGCACCACAAGACGGGGTTGGATGCGCCTGTGCGCGATTATGTGATGACTTCCGACGGTGCGGCGGAATTTGCCGAAAGACTGTGCGATATGGTGGATTTTCTGATTCCGCGGTACGCCGAGGAGGGGAAAAGCCAGTTGGTGATCGCTATCGGGTGTACGGGCGGTAAACATCGCTCGGTCACGTTTGCTCAGCATTTGGCAGGGCATTTGCAAGAGGCGGGGCAACGGGTGATCATCAACCATCGCGATATTCAAAAACCGTGATAATGAAACAAAAGACACGGGGGGTGAGTGAAAGGTGTCGTTTTCGTCGGAAGTAAAAGAAGAATTGTGTGAAGTCACGTGGCAGCCGTGTTGCCGTGCGGCGTTTACCTACGGATTGTTGGAAACGGGACGTGCGTTTTCCGCCGCGGCGGTGACGATGCAGACCGAACGATCATCGGTGGCACGGCTGTACCGTGAGTTGATAGACGAAGTTTGCGGTGTATCGACGGTATGCGAAAGTGAGCGAGAGGGCGGTTTTCACTTGCTTTCGGTGACGGGGACAGAAGACCGCGCACGGGTGCTGTCCCGTTTCGGCCACGCGGCGGGCGAAGTGTCCCTGCGGCTGAATCGTGCGAATTTTGAGTGTGAAAACTGCGCCGCCGCCTATTTGGCAGGGGCGTTTTTGGCATGCGGGGCGGTGACCGACCCGCAGGTGGATTACCATTTGGAATTTCATCTGCCGCAATACAATTTGAGCCGCGACCTGCTCGCGCTGTTGCGGGAGTTGAATCTGCGGCCGAAATTTATGAACCGTAAGAGCAACCACGTGATCTACTTTAAGGAAAGCGAACAGATCGAAGATTGTTTGACGCTGATGCGTGCTACCGGTGCCTCGCTTGAGTTAATGAGTGTGAAAATGGTGAAGGATATTCGCAACAACGCCAATCGTTTGGCGAATTGTGAAAGCGCGAATATTGACAAGACCGTGGCGGCGGCCGCCGCACAGGTGGAGGCGATCCGCCGTATTGAACGGTGCGGGGCACTGGATTCACTGCCGGTTGAGTTGCAGGAACTGGCTCGTTTGCGGTTGGAAAACCCCGAAATGTCGCTTCGCGAACTGGGGGAGGCTTTGGCCGAGCCGATCAGCCGTTCGGGGGTCAACCATCGCTTGCGGCGTATTGCCGAGTTTGCCGAAAATATGGAGTAAACGCAAGGAGGGAAGTACGGTGGGATTTGTTCATTTGCATATTCACAGCGAATACAGTTTGCTGGACGGTGCCTGCCGTATTGAAGGTCTGCTTGCCCGTGTAAAGGCGTTGGGACAGACGGCCGTTGCGGTGACCGACCACGGTGTGATGTACGGTATTGCGGAGTTTTATGAGGCCGCAAAGCGTGAAGGTGTTCAGCCTATTTTGGGGTGTGAAGTATATGTTGCGCCGCGCCGCCGCACCGATAAAGAGCACGGTGTGGACAGCGAGAGCGGACACTTGGTGTTGTTGTGCGAGAACGAAACGGGATACCGTAATTTGATGCAGATGGTGTCTGTCGCGTGGACCGAAGGATTTTACAGCCGTCCGCGTGTGGACAGGGAGTTGCTTGAAAAGTATCACGAAGGATTGATTGCGTTGTCGGCCTGTCTTGCGGGGGATATTCCCCGTGCATTGCGGCAGGGAGAATACGAAAAAGCACGACAGACCGCGTTGTATTACGACCGCGTGTTTGGGCGGGGTAATTTCTTTTTGGAGCTGCAGGACCACGGCTTGGCGGAGCAACAGGCGATCAATCCGCAGTTGTTGCGACTGTCGGCGGAAACGGGGATCCCGCCCGTGTGCACCAACGATGCACACTACCTTACCCGTGAAGATGCCGAAATGCAGCGGGTATTGATGTGTATTCAAACGGGTACGACGTTGGAAGATCCGACTCCGATGGCCTTTTCGACCGAGGAGTTTTACGTAAAATCCGAAGAAGAGATGCGTGCGCTGTTCCCGCAGGTGCCCGCCGCATTCGATAACACGGTGGAGATCGCTCGTCGCTGTCGGGTGGATCTGGTGTTCGGTCAAACGCATTTGCCTGCGTTCGATGCCCCGAACGGGGACAGCACGGCGTATTTTCGCCGTCTGTGCACCGAAGGATTGCATCGCCGTTACGGGGATACCCCGTCGGCCGAGGCAATGGCACGGCTTCACTATGAGATGGACACCATCGAGCAGATGGGATATGTGGATTACTACCTTATTGTGAACGACTTCGTGCAGTATGCGAAAAGCGTGGGTATTCCCGTGGGGCCCGGCCGTGGCAGCGGCGCGGGCAGCTTGTGTGCGTATTGCATCGGTATTACGGGTATTGACCCGCTGAAATATAACTTGCTGTTTGAACGGTTTTTGAATCCCGAACGGGTGAGTATGCCCGATTTCGATATTGATATCAGTGACGAGCGGCGCTCGGAAGTGATCGATTACGTGATCCGAAAATACGGTGAAGACCGCGTGGCGCAGATCGTGACTTTCGGCACCATGAAGGCACGTGCCGCCGTGCGTGATGTAGCGCGTGTGATGGCCGTGCCGTATGCCGTGGCGGATACGGTGGCGAAACTGGTGCCGTATGATTTGAAGATGACGCTCGACAAGGCGTTGGAAAGTGCGCCGCGTCTGCGCGAAAAATACGATGAAGATCCCACCGTGCGCCGCCTTGTGGATATGGCGCGCCGCGTGGAGGGGATGCCGCGGCACGCCTCTACCCATGCGGCGGGCGTGGTGATCACCGCGCGGCCCGTCAGCGAATATGTGCCGCTGTGCCTGAACGGTGAGGCAGTTGCTACCCAGTATACTATGACGGCACTGGAAAAGCTCGGTCTTTTGAAAATGGACTTTTTGGGGCTTCGCAATCTTACGGTCATTGCGGAAGCGGAAGCGGAGATACAGCGTGAAGCCCCCGCGTTTCGGGTGGCGGATATCTCGCTTTCGGAAGATGCGGTATACCGTATGCTTTCGGCCGGAAACAGCGAAGGGGTGTTTCAACTCGAATCTGCGGGTATGAAACGGGTGCTGCAAAATCTGAAACCCGAGCGGTTTGAGGATATTATTGCCGTTATCTCGTTGTTTCGTCCCGGTCCGATGGATTCCATCCCGACCTATATCTATAACCGTCACCACCCTGCGGCGGTGCGGTACGCTCACCCGCGTCTGGAACCGTTCTTGAACGTGACCTACGGGTGTATCGTGTATCAAGAGCAGTTGATGCAGGTGTTTCGCGAACTGGCGGGGTATTCGCTGGGACGTGCGGATATCGTGCGGCGCGCGGTATCGAAAAAGAAGGCGGACGTGATGGAGCACGAACGCCGTATCTTCATCGACGGTCTGGTACGGGAGGACGGCACGGTGGAAGTGGAGGGCTGCGTGCGGCGCGGTGTTCCCGCCGACGTCGCGGCCAAGATCTTTGAAGATATGTCCTCCTTCGCGTCTTATGCGTTTAACAAATCCCACGCGGCGGCGTATGCGCTGGTGGCGTATCAGACCGCGTACTTGAAATGTCGCTATCCCCGTCAGTATATGGCGGCGCTCTTGACCAGCGTGTTGGACGGCGACAAGGTGGCGGGATATATCCGTGAGTGCCAGCGTATGGGCATTGCGATCCTGCCGCCTACCGTGAACGAAAGCCGTTCGGGATTTACCACCGAAGGGGAGAATATCCGCTTCGGTCTGCTTGCGGTGAAGAATTTGGGGCGGAATTTGATTGCCGATCTGGTGCGCGAACGCGAACAGAACGGGCGATTCCCCTCGTTTTATGAATTTTGTCGGCGTATGTCGGCGTATCGCGACTGTAACCGCCGCGCGGTGGAAAGTTTGGTGAAATGCGGTGCGCTGGACGGTCTGGGGGCAAACCGCCGCCAGATGTTGGAAAGTATGGATACCATACTTGCGGGGTTGGAGGAGGACCGACGCCGTAACATTGACGGACAGATGGGATTTTTTGATGATCCCACCTTTGAAGAGACCGAACCCACCCTGCCCGCCACAGAGGAGTTTTCGCATACCGATCGTATGGCGATGGAAAAAGAGGTGACGGGGTTGTATTTGTCGGGTCACCCGCTGACACCGTTTGCCGCGTGGTATGACACGCCCGATGCCGCACGGATCGATCGCATTTTGCAATCATTTGAAGAGGCGGCGGGTGACTATCACGACCGTGACAGCGTGCGGGTGATGGGCTTGGTATCTGCTTTACGCACCAAACAGACCAAACGCGGTGAAACGATGGCGTATGCCACGGTGGAGGATCTGTTCGGTACGTTGCCGCTGCTGATCTTCCCCAAAACACTGGCACGTTACGGCAAACTCTTGGAATCGGGTGAACCGTTGGTGCTCGGCGGACGTTTGAACGGCGGGGACGAGGAACCCCCGACCTTGTTGGTGGAGGACGTGAGCGAGGTGTCGCGCACGCCCGCACCGCCCAAACCCGCGTCCAAAGCACCCGCCCCCAAATCCTCTGCGGCCAGACGCGGGTTGTATTTGCGGGTGGCGGATGAGGCCGATCCCCGATACCGACAAGCACGACGGCTGATACGGGTGTTCGACGGCGAATTCCCCGTGTACGTGCGCTTTTGTGACAGCGGGAAGATGGTGCGTCTGCCGAGCAGTGAATTCGTTCAACCCAATGCGGTGCTGACTGAAGAACTGAAACGTGTGTTAGGTGCAGAGAATGTGGCGGAAATTTGGTGAAAATGGTGAAAATGCAGTAATATTCTGCCAATTTCGTTGTATTTGTCGTCAAAATGTCAACTTGATATTTTCGGTCGATTTGTAGTATAATATATACTGACTTTTGAAAAGAAGTACTCAGTATAGTTTCCAACGCAAAGGAGCGAATATTAATGGCTATTAAGAAGATCGCGGTGCTGACCAGCGGCGGCGATGCACCCGGTATGAACGCGGCGGTGCGTGCGGTGGCTCGTACCGCTTTGGCGAAAGGTATGGAAGTCTGCGGTGTGTATCGCGGTTACGACGGCCTGATCAACAACAATCTGTTATCGATGGATCTGCGTACCGTGTCGGATATCATTCATCGCGGCGGTACGGCATTGTATACCGCCCGCAGTGAAGAATTTCGCACGTTGGAAGGTCAGAAGAAAGCGGCGGAGAATTGCCGCAAGAACGGCATTGAAGGCGTGGTCGTCATCGGCGGCGACGGTTCTTTCCGCGGTGCACAGGATCTCACCCGTCAGGGCATTCCCTGCATCGGTATTCCCGCGACCATCGACAACGATATCTCCTGCTGTGAATATACCATCGGTTACGATACCGCGCTGAACACCTGTATGCACATGATCGATAAACTGCGCGACACGTCCCAGTCGCACGACCGTTGCAGTGTGGTGGAAGTTATGGGTCGCCGTGCGGGTTATCTCGCGCTGAACGTTGGTATCGCCGTGGGCGCGACCACCATCGTGGTGCCGGAAGTGCCGTTTGATTTCAAACGCGACATTCTTGACCGTATCAAGGCGACTTATGAAACCGGTAAACGTCACTTTATCATTATTGTGGCGGAAGGTATCGGCGGCGTGTCGGAAATGGCGAAGGAGATCGAAGAAGCCACGGGTATTGAAACTCGCCCGACTGTGCTCGGTCACGTACAACGCGGCGGCTCGCCCACCGTGCGTGATCGCGTGCTTGCCAGCCGTATGGGTAACGCCGCTGTGGAACTGCTGTGCAAGGGCCTCAGCAACCGCGTGGTCGCGATGCAGATGAACTCCATTGTGGATTTCGACATTGACGAAGCACTGGCGATGAAGAAACCGTTCGACCGTGCAATGTACGAAGTGGCACATCAGATCTCGATCTGATCGATAACAACAAAGCGGAGAAATCGTAGGATTTCTCCGCTTTTTCATTACAGTGACAGTATGGCGACACTGATCAGTGCACCGATCGCCGCACCTGTCACACCCCACAACAGGCGAATACGCCGTGCGCGGCGACGGTTACGATCCAGTGCGGTATACCCGCCTGCCGCACTTAACATACGTCGCGCTTCTTCTTGCATATGGCTGATATCACGGTCGGTACAATCGGGCCGTAACACAAAAAAAGCCCGTTCAAAATACGGGTTGTCCGCCGTGCAAAGTTCGATCATTTGGTGATTGATACCTTTCAGCATACAACAAATCCTCCGCTACGATTTTCTTCTTTCAGTATAGCACGGAAAATGGATAATTATGCAAGTGAAAAAGGATAATTCTTGCCCGAAAAACACCTGTTTTTGTTACAAAATTGCCTATCGGTGACAAGGACATACTACTGTTTGTAATACCGAACGGGCGGACGGTTTTCCCCGAAATTGTTGAAAACTCGGTGGAAAGTGTGGATAAATCACGCGTTATCGTGGGTTTTCAACCCGCAAAACCGTGGAAAACCATTTTTTGGAAGCTTTTTTTGTAAAAAAAGGGCTACAGATTGTAGAATTTGTCAAATCGTGTGGATGTATAGTTTTTCGCCAAAACAAGTAAAAAACCACCGCGTGTTGTAAACGCGGTGGTTTTGATTATTTTTGCATAAAATCGACAACGATCCGCCCGAGAATATCTTACGTATCGGCGGTTTCCTCTTTTTTATCCAGTCGATAGTTGCGTGCATACAACACGAGATCCGCACCCACCATCACGAGATTCAACACGTAGAAGAACAGTACGTACCATTTTTCGGCAACGGATGCCATATACGCTTCGTTCACGAGTTTGGAGGCGATACCTGCGATGTAACCGAAAAAGATCAAGCACAAAAACGGCAGGCTTTTGCCTTTGGCGGTGCGGGCACGCCACGATTTCAGCACGTTCAGCGGCCACGAAGCGCCAAAACTGACGATCATAATGATCTCGAGTAATTCTGCCATGGTAACACCTCATACGTTTTTGGAATATAATATACCCGCAACGCCGCTTTGTCAAGTGCCGTTGCGGGTATGGTGTTAAAACACATCCGAAACACGGACGATACCGATGGTGACCTGTCCGTCTTTCAAATCGTGGAAGATGACTTGTTCGGAGGAGGGGGAGAAGGTGGGATGCGGGTGCGCGGGATGTTTCCAGATGAAGCCTGCGCGGTATACTTCCGCCTCTTTGCCTGTTTCTTTATCGATCACTACCACACTGCTGTAGCCGGGGCCTTGCGTGTCGGCGGTGAGATAGCGGTTGTTCGGTGCACAGCACACGTGCCAATAAGGATAAGCCGCATACTGCACGTTGGTCTGTTTACCATCCACCCCCGCAAAGCACAGCCCGCGCGGCGGGAGGGGTGAGCAGGGATACTTCACAAACCACAAACCGCTGCCGTCGGGCACCCAGCACTCGTGTCCGAAGCAGTCGCCCAGATTGCCCTCCTCGTCCAGCCGCTGTTTGGCCATGCAGTGCATGCCGTTTTCTTCATCGTACAGCCACAGGCGGTTGGAAACATAGAAGGTGTCGCCTTCGTGGGCGAAAAACACCTGTCTATGGTTTTGCGGGTTAACCATAAAATGGTTGGCGGTGGGGAAAGGGGCTTGGAACCGTTTGCGGAACAATTCGACCGCTTCACCGGTCTGCAGATCCAACCGTTTGCAGTTAGAACCGTCGCCGCCGTCGTATACGTAATACCGTCCGTCGGCGGTAACGGTGCTGTCGGCAAGATACTTGTCGCGATGCAGGTCACGGCTTTCACCGCTTGCGATATCCACGCACACGAGGGTGGGCATATCCTCATCGCGGCGAATGATGTATGCCTTCGTGCCGTGCACCATCGCGACGTTCGAGTGCGGCACAAGCAGCGTTTCGGTTTCGTTTTGAAGATCGACCAATACCGACTCCGCATTTGCGTAAAATTCTCTGTCGCTGCCATCGAACTTGGGGCTGCGATTGAGCACCAAGCGGTGTTCGTCCACCCAGTTGTTGGTGGCATAGTAACCGAATGAGTAGTGGTAGGTATCGTCCGCGATGCGGACGAGGGGCAAGCCGCCCACGGTTTCGTGTGTGATGTTCATATAGGAACTCTCCTTTATTCCGCAATGTCAGTCGTGCGTACAAGACCCAGTGCCACCTTTTCATTTTTCCATTCGTGGAAAATGAGCAGTGATGAATCCAAACTAAACGAGGGGTGCGGATGGGTGGGGTGTTGCCACGTGGTGCCTGCTTGGTGCACCAATGTTTCCTGACCCGTTGCGGTATCTACAAAGCAAACTCCGCTATAGGAATCGCTTTGTGTGTCGGCGGCGAGGAACCGCCCGTTCGGTGCACAGCAAACGTGCCAGTATGGATACTTTTGATACTGCACATCGGTTTGTTCGCCCTCGATGCTTACATAGCAGATGCCGCGCGGCGGCGTGGGCGAGCAGCGGTACTTAATAAACCACAAACCTTTGCCGTCGGGAGCCCAGCATTCGTGGCCGAAACAATCGCCGAGATTCCCCTCTTCGTCCAATCGCTGTTTTGCCAACGGGAACATCCCTTTGTCTTTCGTATACAACCACAGGCGATTGGAAATGTAGAACGTGTTGCCCTCGTGGCAGAAGAAGACGGTGTCGGGGTCAGTGGGGGAGATCATAACGTGTGTGACCTCGGGCAACGGCTTTTGAAAGCGCTTTCGGAACAGGATCTCGCTCTCGCCGCTTGCGGTATCCACCCGCACGCACGTATACTCCTCACTGTCGTTCGCCGGATGAATCTCCAAATTGAGAAAACGGCCGTCTGCTGTGATATGCGGAAAATAAAGGTCATTCGGGTGGGCGTACAATTTGCGCGGTTTGCGTGTTTCCACGTTCATATGCCACAAACTGTCGCCGTTTTCACCTTTACACAGATAATAAAGGTCGCAGCCGTTCACGACGTATCCTTCGGTGTACCCCGAGCCGTAGGCGCGGTCGGGTGAGGGAGGCAGAGTGCAGAGAAACGTTTCGGTTTCTTTCTCAACGTCCACCAACACCAATTCGGCGTGTTGGCTAAACTTTTTCAGTTCCGGTTCGGTGCTGCGTACCAACACCAAACGGTGGTCATCCACCCATTTGTTGGCGCTGTAGTATCCGAAGGAATAGTGATAGGTATCGTCGGTGATGTAACGGATGGGGTAGCCATTCACTACATCGTTTATGATCTTCATACGCATAGCTCCAGTGCACGGTTTTGTGCTTTGATGCAAAGTTCCATGGTGGTGAGTGTTTCCGCGAGCGGCAGGGCGGTGTCGGTGCGATGCACCACGTCCCACAGCACGCGGTGGAAGAAGGAGGAACCGATCTTGCCTTGCACGCTTTCGTGGAAGGTGCCGTCTTCGGTCACCAAAAAGACGTGTTCGCCGGTTTTGTCCACTCCGATATTGACGTTTTTACGCAGTTCGATATACCCTTTTTCCGCCTCGATGATGAGGCGCGGATCCCCCCACGTGCCGAGCCCTTTGGGAAAGTCCCACGAAATGTGCAAAAAGCCGGTAGCACCGTTTTCGCCGGTGAGCAGGATATCACCCACCTCATCAAATTCCGCATATTGCGGATAGCGCAGATTCGCCACCCGTGCGGCGGTAACGGAGGCGGTGGTATTGCCTGTCAGTTTCAAAAACTGATGTACCTGATGGGAGCCGATGTCAATGAGCACGCCACCCGTATCTTCCCGCCTGAAAAACCACGCGGGACGGGAGGGGGCGTTCAGCACGTGCGGGGCGGAGATGATGACACTGTTTACCCGTCCGAGCATGCCGCGAGAAAGCCTATCATAGATAAAGGTCATGGATTCCGAATCCATACTCTCTCCGAAATAGGTGATGAATTTTTGACCCGTTTCGGCGCACGTAGCTTTAATATCCTCGAGTTGCGACAGGGTGGTACAGGGAGCTTTGTCGGACAAAAAGTCTTTGCCTGCCCGCATTACGCGCACACCCAGCGGCGCGCGGCGCGCGGGAATATCCGCCGAAGCGATCAGACGCACGGCAGGATCTTGTAAGATATCCTCTTCGCTTGCCGCGGCCTGTGCGGTGGGAAATTCCTTCAAAAAGCGTTCCACCAGTGCGGGGTCGCGGTCAAACACAAAACCGAGAACGGCACCGGCGCGGAGAAGCCCGTGACACATACCGTAAATATGGCCGTGCGCGAGACCGATCGCGGCAAAAACGATCGGTTCATCGGGGACGGGGGGGACGGTGAACGCTGAGTAATCAAAAAATTTGTCCCGTGTCATGTCATATCCACCAACTCTCTGTATTCTTCATAATCCGAAAGCAAGTGTTCTTCATCGTAGCACCGCATCATCAACTCATATAGACCGTCGGCATAGAGAAAACGGTCTCTGATTTTGATCTTCTCGGTCTTCACGGGGCGGATGGGGTGCTGTTGAACGGCTTCGATGCACCGCACCTGTGCCGCGGCGGCGGAAACGCCGCACGGCGGGATATAGTCGGGGACTTGCACGGCGGCGATCGCCTCAAAGATCTTTTCGTTTACGTCGGCGGCGGGATTGCCGTAACGGTATTCTTTTCCGTCGGTGGTCACACCCACGATCTCTTTGCCGTCATAAGAAACGGTGCCGTTTTCAAAGCGGTAGCAAAACAGCGGATCTTGCAGTTTTTCGGTTGCGTGGGAAACCAAACACAGTGCCGTGGCACCGTTATCCAGTGTAAAACGCGCCGCAGCGGTATCAAAGTTTTCGATCGCATTTACACGGGAAAGGTCGCATTCGGTCGTCACAGCTTCGGCAGCACGGCCCACGGCACCGCCCGTGACGTACAGCATATTATGCAGATAATGGGCGGTCGCGTTGTTGAGGACACTGTCGTTCATCACGGTGCCGTCGGGGGCAAGACACTTGCCGCCCCAACCCGTGCCGCGCGTGAAGTATTCCTGCGGGCGCGGCCACAACACCAACGTTTTCAAGAACTGCGGTTTGCCGTAAACCCCCGCCGTAATATCGGCCTTCAGTGTGTTGATGGCCGAGGCGTAACTCCACTGATAACCCACCATCACGAATTTGCCCGCTTTTTGTGCCGCCTCGTTGATCACCGCTTCATCAGCGGAAACACCGCTGAGTGGTTTTTCCACCATTACGTGGGAGCCGTTTGAAAGCGCGCACAGCACCTGACGGGTATGCAAAAAGATGGGGGTGGTGATGATGGCGAGGTCGGCCGTATGTGCGGCATAAAATTCCTCCATCGTGGGGAACAGCGGCACGCCCGCCGCCGCAAGCGTAGGATAATGCTTGCATCGCTCGGGCATTACTTCCACCATACCGACGATTTCAAAATCGGGTTCCTCTTTTGCCAGCAGCGCATTCAAATACACCTCGGCATAGCCGCCGATACCTACGCACAGCAGTTTGACTTTGTTGTTCACACACATCACCGCCTTACAGGTAATACTATTACAAAAGAAAAGTACCACACCCCCTTGTATTTTGCAAGGCGGTGCGGCGGGAAAAGCGGATTTTACATATTTTTTGCAAAAACGGGCGATTTGCTTCGGGTGGGCGGAAAAGGTCGGGTGCTTACATAATGGATCGCTTGCGAAAATCGCGTGGGGTCTGTCCGGTCACCATGCCGAACACTTTGCGGAAATAGGAGGCGGAACTAAACCCCAGTTGTTCGCTGATCGCTTCGATCGACAGATCGGTGGTTTGCAACAGGTCGATCGCACGGCGACAGCAGAGTTCCTGTCGCGCCGCATTGGGTGTTTTGCCCAGCGCACGGCGAAAAATTTGGTAGAGCGCCGATTCACTGATGCCGCAGGCATCGGCCACTTCGCTCATAGAGGCGGTGAGATGTTCCGTCATATATTGCATGGCCGTGTAGGGAATGGGATGATAGGTTTGCGGATGATCCACCGCCATAGTGGGGAGGGTCAGCCCCAGTGCGGTATAGAGCAGACCGACGGTGTAGGCGCTCACGGTATCGGTATCTGTGAGTTGTGAAAACAGTGCCGCCGCTTGTGTGTCGGGGTGCAAGACCTGCAATGCATACGGACACTTGCGATCACGCGGAAGATAGGCAAAGCCGAGCGATTGAAATACGCAGTCCTCGCCGCGCCAATAGGAGTGGTAGCGGCATCCCTTAGGAATATAGAAGATATCTCCTGCTTTTACCTCAATACGGGTAATGTCGGAAACAAGAAGTCCGTGTCCGCTTTTTAGAATACCGATGAAATGTGTGGGAGCACCGTGACTGTTATCGGTGTGATGGTGTTGGTGAATATGTATTTGTATAAAGCGAAATGTGGTGAAGAATTCTTGGTCATTCAACGGTAAAACCACCTTTTTAATGCAGAATATTACCTCTTTTTGTGCAGTATAGCATATTGCGTTCGTGCGGTCAAGCGGTTTATAATAAGTTAAGAGTGTGATGGCATATGGCAAAACGCATTTTGTTTGCCTTGCCGCTGTTGCATCTGGCGGATGCCGCCGTCAGTTGGTCGTTGCAGGTACCGAAGGCGTGGTGGAGATCCGCCCGTTGGAGTGCGGAGAGTATCCGCCCGACTACTATGCGAATGCGCGCGGCGTAAGGCGGGAATGATATAAAGGAGATGAGGATATGAAAGCAATCTTAGTGAATGACGATCGCACCTTGCGGTGGGATAACGTGCCCGATCCGGTGGTGGGAGCAGAGGATTGTTTGGTGAAAATTGAGGCGGCGGCACTTAACCGTGCCGATCTGATGCAGCGCGAGGGTGACTATCCACCCCCGCCCGGCTGTCCCGAATGGATGGGACTCGAGATCGCGGGCACTATTGCAAAAGTGGGTGAGCAAGCGGCCGCAAAGTCGCAGTGGAAAGTGGGCGACAAGGTGTGCGCGTTGCTCGGCGGCGGTGGTTACGCCGAATACGCCAATGTGAAATACGATATGTTGATGCCGGTTCCCGCCGGTTGTTCCATGGTGGAGGCAGCGGCGATTCCCGAGGCGTTTGCCACGGCGTATTTGAACCTGTTTTTGGAAGGTGGCTTGAAAGAGGGGGATACCTTGCTTATGAACGCGGGTGCGAGCGGGCTTGCCAGTGTGGTCATCCCGATGGCGAAAGCGTTCGGTGCCAGAGTGATCACTACCGTGTTGTCGGATGAAATTGCTGCTTCTATTCGTCATTTGAATGCCGATGTGGTGGTGAATACCGCCAAAGAGGATATCGTGGACGTTCTGAAACAGCAGTTGGAGGAAGGCCACCCCGTGGACGTGGCTATTGATTGCCTCGGCGGTGAGGTGATGGGACGTTGTATCCATTACTTAAAGCACGGTGCGCGCTGGATCATGATCGCGGCACTGGCGGGGCAGTTAACACAGATCGATCTTAAAAACATCTACGTGCGTAATGTGCGTATCATCGGCAGTACCCTGCGTTCCCGCACCCCCGCGGTGAAGGCGCAGATCTTGGCGGAACTGGTGGAAAAGGTGTGGCCCAAGGTGGAAAGCGGGGAAGTGAGACCCACTATCTACAAGGTGCTTCCCATCACCGAAGCCGAAGCCGCACACGACATTTTGTATCGAGGCGAAAACGTGGGCAAAGTGGTGCTCACGGTAGGGTGAGCAGTTAAACCCGCACTCCGTTTCACTGCTCGCTCTAGGATAAAAGTAAAAGGCAACGGCAAGCGAATTCCGCTTGCCGTTGCTTTGCATTCACTCCTATTGCTTTTGTGCTTTGCGCCAGACGGTGGGGCTGATACCATACAGCGTTTTGAACGCGTGGGAAAAGACAAAGGTATCTTCATATCCCACCGAGCGGGCGATGCGGGCGATGTCGTAATCGGTGGCGAGAAGATAGCCGCACGCGGCCTCCATCTTCATTTTCAAAATGTACTGCTGTGTGGAGATGCCGTGATGCTTTTTGAACAAAGCGGTAAGGTAACTCCGGTCGATATTCAAATACGCGGCGATATCCGTGACCGTAACTTTTTTGTAAAGCGAACGGCGCAGGTATTCTTCGGCACGTTCCACGTATGCCTTGTCGCCCGCCGCGTGGGGCAGAGGAACATTTTCCGCCAGCGCCTGCAAAAATGCATACGCCAGCGAAACTGCCCCGCACGGGTGGATATTTTCACCCTGCTTCGAAAGGGTGTCCAGCACGCGGGGGACGGTGGGGGAAACGGCCCGTACAGGGGTGTGGGAGGTTAGTCCGGCGGCGGCGTAGACCTCGTCCAGTCCGCTGCCGTAAATGCTGAGCCACTGATAATCCCACGGGTCTTCGCGGTCGGCTTCGTAATAGGTGCTGATATACGGCGGGATGAAGAATACCTCTCCTGCGTGCACTTCGTAATCGGTGCCGTGAATGCGAAAGAAACCGTGTCCCGAGCGTACGTAGTGCACCAGCCAGTGGTCGCGGATAAAGGGACCGAAAGAGTGGCACGGGGCGCACGCTTCTTCGCCGTATTGTAATCCGCTGATTTTCACATTGGTGGTTATATCAAAATGCATTGTATCACCGTCTTTCTTCAAAACAGAATATCACATTTTCACATATTTTGCAAGCATTTTCGCATAGACGAGAAAAGGCGCGTTCGCTATACTGAAAGCAACGAAAGGAGTGTTTTTTATGAAAATTACCTTTATGGGTGCGGGCAGTACGGTGTTCGCCAAAAACGTGCTCGGGGACTGTATGTTGTCCGACGTGATGCACGACTGCGATATCGCGCTCTACGATATTGACAAAGACCGTTTGGAGGAAAGCGCGTTGCTTATCACCAAACTGAACGAGAATATTAACCAAAACCGTGCACATATCCGCTCGTATCTTGGTGTGGAAAACCGCAAAGAAGCGTTGCGCGGTGCGGATTTTGTGGTGGATGCCATTCAAGTCGGCTTATATGAGCCGTGTACGGTGATCGATTTTGAGGTGCCGAAAAAGTACGGTCTGCGCCAGACCATCGGCGATACGCTGGGGATCGGCGGTATCTTCCGCACGTTGCGTACCATCCCCGTGTTGCGGGATTTTGCGGAGGATATGGCAGAGGTGTGCCCCAATGCGTGGTTTCTCAATTACACTAACCCGATGGCGATGTTGGCGGGATATATGCAACGGTACACCCCCATCAAAACGGTGGGGCTCTGCCACAGCGTGCAGGTGTGCGCCAACGCGGTGCTGAACAGTCTTGGCATGACCGAATACGTGGATAAGACCACCGACTTGATCGCGGGTATTAACCATATGGGGTGGCTCTTGGAGATCCGTGATGCCGCGGGGAACGACTTGTATCCCGAGATCCGCCGCCGCACGGCGGAGTTGTTCGCCCGCATGGAGGCGGGTGAACAACTTGAGCACCGTGACCTCGTGCGTCTTGATTACGTCCGCCGTTTCGGTTACTACTGCACCGAAAGCAGCGAGCACAACGCGGAGTACAATCCCTTCTATATTAAGGCGAAATACCCTGAATTGATCGACCGTTATAACATTCCGCTGGATGAGTATCCCCGCCGTTGCGTGAATCAGATCGCCGGTTGGAAGAAACAGAAGGAGGAACTGTTCCAAGGCGGTGAGATCTCGCATACCCGCACGCACGAATACGCTTCGCACATTATGGAGGCGATGATCACCAACAAGCCGTATAAGATCGGCGGTAACGTGCTCAATCGCGGCCTTATCACCAACTTGGTGAAGGATGCGTGTGTCGAGGTGCCGTGTTTGGTGGACGGTATGGGCGTTCACCCGACCGTGGTGGGCGACCTGCCGGTGGCCTTGGCGGGCATGAATATGACCAACATCAACACCCAACTTGCCACCATCGAGGCGGCGGTGACCCGCCGTCGCGAGGATATCTACCGTGCGGCGATGCTGGAGCCACGCTGTGCGGCGGAACTCTCTATTGACGATATCGTTTCGATGTGCGACGACTTGATCGAAGCGCATCAGGCGGTAGGATTTATGAAAGAGTACGACTGAATCTATACATATCCCACAGAATAAAACGACCGCCCGAAGGTTTCGGCCTTCGGGCGGTCGTTTTGTTGTGTCGGTGGTGAAAAATTGCGGTTGACAACCCCTCCGATTTTCGGCCGTTTTCACGGCCAAAAATCACCTCCCCTTACACAGGGGAGGCGATGTTTCGCGGTTCGGTGTTAGCCCACCGTAATATCAAAGGTGTTTTCGTATTCGTCGAGCGGTGCCAAATGAATCATCAACTGCTTGGTGGAAAGATCGTCCACCTCGCCGTCGTAGGACGGGACACTGTACCACGGTTCGATGCAGATGTACGGCGCATCGGTGCGCGGTTTGTGCCAGAAGCCCAGTGCGTTCATATCGGGGTAGTAGAGATGCACGAACTTGTCGCTTTTACGTGAACGCAGGGTGATGCCGTCGCTCATATAGGTGAGGAAGATGGCGTCTATGTTGAACAGATCGTGCCGCAGAGAGAGGCGGTTGCCCTCTTCCATCGGGAAGGGACGGCGATGACCCGTATCAAAGCAGGTGTCGCTCATTTCCACCAGTTGCGGTTGCTTGTCGCTGTCGAACTCTACGTAGTAATCCTCAAACGACTCGCCTTCGGTGAGCGGCACGTTGAAACCGGGGTGGCCGCCCACTGCAAAGATGAGGGTGTTTTCACTGTCGGTATTTTCCACACGGAAGGTGTGATGAACGGTGTTGCCCTCGAGTGAATAGGTCACCGTGATGCGAAAACGGAAAGGGTATTGTGCCAACGTTTCGGCATTTTCGGTGAGTTCAAACGACACGGCGGTGGCCGTCTGCGCGCTCACGCGGGTGGTGCTGTTACGCAAAAAGCCGTGCAAACGCATCTCGTAGGTCTCGCCGTTGTAGGTGTATTTCCCTTCGAACAAACGGCCGCAGATGGGGAAGAGGTTGATGGCACGGCCGCTCCAATAGGTGGCATCCCCCTGCCACAGATATTCGCAGTTATCGGTTTTGGTCTGCACCGACCACAATTCCGCGCCGAGGTCGTTCACCTGCACGCGCAGGGTGTCGTTTTCGATGGTGTACAGCATAGTGTACCTCCTTCTCTACTTAATACTTACCGTCCGAGCCGAACAAGCGGATCTTTTCCATCACCGTCTGCTTGATGAGTTCCACCTTGCGGTTGCGGATATCGAGGTAGGCAAGGCCTTCTTCGAGGCCCTGCTTCATCGCGGTGTTACCCGCCACGCACAGGTCGGTGAAGATGTTGACCTTCGCGATGCCTTCGCGGATGGTGTTGCGGAAATCGTCATCCGACAAGCCGGAACCGCCGTGCAACACCAGCGGGGTATCCAGTGCGGCACGGATCTCTTTCAGACGGTTGATATCCAGTTTCGGCTTAGACTTGTAGGCGCCGTGGGCGGTGCCGATGGCGATCGCGAGAGCATCCACACCCGTTTCACGCACAAATTCCACCGCTTCTTCGGGGGTGGTATATTGGTCGGAAGTTTCGTTGTCGCCCGTGTCGGCTTGACCGACGTGGCCGATCTCGCCCTCCACCGTCACACCCATGGCGTGGGCGATCTTCACCATTTCGCGGGTGTTTTCAAAGTTCTTCGCGGGGTCGCCTGCCGAACCGTCGAACATAATGCTGGAGAAACCGAGTTTCAAAGCTTCGATGCAACGCTCGAAGGTGAGACCGTGGTCGTAGTGCACCACCACCGGCACGGTGGCGCGTTTGGCCGCCGCGATGATGGAGGGGGCGATCAACTTCAGTTCACCGTGGGGCAACAGCACTTCCGCCGTACCGATGACGATGGGGGAGCGCAGTTCTTCCGCCGCGGCAATGGCGGCTTCCAGCATATCGGTATCGGTGGTGTTGAACAGGCCGACACCGTAGTGATTCTTTTGGGCGTCTTTCAAGACGTCGTTCAAATTAACTAACATAGCAATTACTCCTCAATTTCAGGTGCTCGCACGATGCGAGTGTCGGTGAATACGTCGGTCTCATCGGTGCTGCGGGTGGAAAATTCCGAAACCACCGCGCCTTCGGGTCCCGCTTGGAACCAGTGCCACGTTTCGGGATAGATGGTGTATTGCTCACCGGCGTTCAGCACGATCTCGTGGAACACCGTGACGTCCGACGGCGGCAATTTGCCCTGAATGTCCTCTTTTTTGCCTTCACCCGAGACGTACAGATACACTTTGCCGAAGCGGCAACGGAACGTTTCCTCCTTGCCCTCCATGCCGTAACTCGGCACGTGCTTGTGTTCGGGACAGGTCTGGTAGGGAGTGAGCACCATTTCCTTGGCGCACACGCGGTCGGTGTTGATGTACACGAGCAGTTGGAGTCCCAGATCCTCCACCATATCCAAGCCGAAATCCGCGACCTCGATGGAGCGCTTTTCCGCTTCGGTCAGCACGATGCCGGCTTTGGCGTAATACGCCAGTGCTTTTTGAACTTGTGCATCATAGGTTGCCTGTTTCATAACGTTAACCTCCCGTATTTTTCTTCCATTTTCAGTATCTCGTTTTTGGGGCGCATACCGTCCACCGAGTTGTCGGCAAACAGGTTGCAGGCCGCGGCGGCGGAAGCAAAACGCAACAGTTCTTCATCCGCATAGCCGTTATAAAGACCATACAGACAGCCCGCGCAGTACGCGTCGCCTGCGCCGACACTGCCGCGGATCTCCTCGGCGGGAATCTTCAAAGACGGCACCACCGTGAAAGCACCGCTTGCGACGTCCAAGCAGAAACCCGCTTGCTTACAGTGTACGATGACCTTGTCCTTTACACCGTAGGCGGCAATCTTTTCCATTGCGGCGCGAATGTTATCCACCAACGGACGGCCGTTTTCGTCGCACGCTTCAAAGCCGTCGATACTGCAACATTCGATCTCGTTCATAATGGCGTAGTTGCAATATTTGAGCGCGGGCACGATGGTCTTTTTATAGTTGCCGTCGTTATCGCTCACCACGTCGATGGAGGTGCAGATGCCGCGTTCTTGCACATCGTGTAAAAACCGCGCCATCACCGTGCCGTATTCGGCATCCTCTTTATCAAATTGGTCGAGCAGCAAAATGTACCCGATGTGGAGCATACTGCCGTTCAGTGCGGACATATCGATATGTTCGGGCGAAAAGCGTGCGTTGGCACCGCGCGCGTGGAAAAAGGTCCGCTCGCCCGACGGCAGACTCATCACGTCGCTGAAACTGGTGGGGGCATCCGCCAAAACCGTAACGTGTTCCGTGTTGATGCCGTAAGTTTGCATTTGTTCGGTCACGTATCGTCCGCCGGCATCGTTGCCGACGCAGCCGATGGCACAAAGCGGCACGCTGCGGTCGATCTTCGCAATGTCGATCGCTGTGTTCGGCACGCAACCGCCCACCGCTTGCGACACGCCCGTGATACTGCTGAGCATACCGATCTCGGGATAACTTTCAATGTTTTTCACCGTGTCGGTCAAAATATTGCCGGCCAGTACGATGCCTTTGCGTTCACCCGTCATCAAATAATCCACCGACACGCCGAACAGCGCCGCCAACGCGGGAAATTGTGTGACTTCGGGAAATCCGAGACCGCTTTCCCAACGGCTGACCGCTTTATCGCTGATGTTCAGCGCGGTGGCCAGTGCCGACTGGGTGATGCCTGCACGCCGTCTGAGTGCGGCGATCGTATTGCCTACTGTTTTAGCATCCATATTGCTCCCCGTCCTTTCTGTTTCCATTATAATGCAAAAGGCACGGTTTCGTAAACCTATACTTTCGAGATATTAGGCGTAGAATTTTGTGCTTTTTGCCTTTGGGTTCTACGATTCGTAGAGTTGCTGTTCCGCATTGCGGCGATACACCGCGGGTGTGCATCCGACCCGTTCACGGAAGGTGCGAATGAAGTTGTTCACGTCGCCGAACCCGCATCGTGCGGCGATCTGAGCCACGCTGTGCTCGGTGGTGAGCAACAGCTCCCGTGCAAACGACAGGCGGCAGAGCACCAGATACTGTTTGGGGCTGTAACCCGTCCAATCCCGAAAGGCATGCGAGAGGTAGGACGGACTCAGATAGAAATCCCGTGCCAAGGTTTCGAGCGAGATATCCTCGCTGAAATGAGCATCCAGATACGACTGGATCCGCAACACCGTTTCGCTGACACGGTGGGCGGGGAGGGGGAACTGTTCGCGCTTCAGTCGGTAACAGGTGATGAGCAACAGTTGAAGCAGAGCGGCGATACGATGCCGTTTGAACGAGCGAGGTGCCGTGTCTTCATCTGCGATCTGTTGCAGGGTGCGTTCCACCTCTTCGGCGACGGTATCTACGTAAAACACGTGACAAAAATCATCGGGGCGGCGGTCGAACACGGCACGCAGACGCGGTTCATCCACGGCGGCGGCAAGCTGTTCGGCGGTGATACGCATCCACCAACGATGATAGGGGGTATCCAGCACGGTGACGCTGTGTTCTTCCAAGCGGCTGATGAAGATCAGCGCGTGTTCACCCGCCTCATACGTTGATTTCCCGATACGAATACGGATGCGCCCTTTTTTGACATAGATCAGTTCGTGCGTGTTATGAAAATGTTGCTCGATGGAATCGGTGCTATCCGAATATACACAGACGATGCGTTCTTCCGCCACGATACAGCACTCCTTTTTGATTAAAAACGTCATATTCATTGTACCACGACCCGCGATGTCGCGCAAGGCGAAAAAACGAAAAAAAGCAGATTTTACATATTTTTGCACAGAACCTGCCGACTTTCGCAAAGTCGTATATGCTACAATGATAGCGGAGAAATTCGCCTATGGGAGAGTGCAGTATGGAACACAGAGAGTTTCACTATACCTCAATTAACGACGTACAAGCGGAGGCGGCCGCATTGGGTGTGGCACTGCCGCTGTCGGAAAATACGGCGGTGCTGAAAAAACCGCTTGCGGTGGGGGGCGTTACCTTGCCGAATCGTTTGGCAATTCAGCCTATGGAAGGATGCGACGGCACGGCGGACGGTGCGCCCGATGAACTGACTTTGCGGCGGTATCGCCGCTTTGCGGCAAGCGGTGCGGCGCTGATCTGGGCAGAGGCAACGGCGGTGGTGCCCGAAGGACGCGCGAACCCGCGCCAGTTGATGCTGACTGCCGATAATCTGGATGCCTACAAATTCATGGTGGAGGAAATGCGCGAGATATGTCTGCGTGAAAACGGATTTTCACCGTTTATCGTGTTGCAGATGACCCATTCGGGGCGGTATTCCAAACCGCAGGGCACCCCCGCACCGTTGATCGCTTATAACAACCCGATTTTTGAAAAGAGCGCACCGATCGATCCTTCACGGGTGGTGAGCGACGACTATTTGGCCGCTCTTCCCGCACGGTATGCCGAAACCGCTCGCTTGGCGGCACAAGCGGGGTTCGATGCGGTGGATATCAAGTGCTGTCACCGCTATTTGATGAGTGAGTTGCTTTCGGCCTATGAGCGAGAGGGACGGTACGGCGGCGACTTTGCGGGGCGTACCCGTTTGCTGTGTGAAACGGCAGAGGCGGTGAAGGCTGCGGCACCCGCTTCCTTGATGGTGTCTTCGCGCCTCAATTTGTACGACGGGTTTCCTTTTCCATACGGATTCGGCGTGACGGCAGAGAGCGGGCTTACTCCCGTGCTTGACGAGGCAAAACAGGTGGTAACGCTGTTGCACGAACGGTACGGTATGCCGCTGCTTGATTTTACCATCGGCAACCCCTACGTCAACCCGCACGTCAACCGCCCGTACGACAAGGGCGGATATCTGCCGCCCGAGCACCCGCTCGAAGGGGTGGCGCGTATGATGGATTGTGTCGGCGAAGTGCGCCGTGCCTTTCCGAATCTGACGGTCATCGGTTCGGGATATTCCTATCTGCGGCAGTTTGCACCGCAACTGGCGGCCGGCGCGGTGGAAAGCGGCGTGTGCGATATGGCGGGCTTCGGCCGCGAAGCGTTTGCTTACCCGACTTTTGCACGGGACATTGCGGAAAACGGCAGGATGGATCCGAAAAAGTGCTGCATTACCTGCGGTAAATGCACCGAGCTGATGCGTGCGGGCAGTGTGGCGGGGTGCGTTCCGCGGGACGGCGCGGTATACGCACCGATCTATCGGCGTGACGTGTTGAAGAAATAAGGGGGATATGAATATGAAAGTGGCATCGGTTACGGGATCGCGGCGCGGCATCGGTTTGGCGATCGCACGGGAATTGGCGCGTGACGGCTATACCGTGGTCTTGTCGGATATTATCGAAAAGGCAGAGACGGCACCCCTGCTGGAAGAACTCACCGCCGAAGGGCTTACGGTGGATTATTTCCGCTGTGATATCAGCAACACGGCCGACCGTGCGGCGTTTTTTGCGTACATTGATGAAACCTACGGGCGGCTGGACGTGCACGTGAACAACGCGGGGGTTGCCCCGCGGGTGCGGTTGGATATTTTGGAAACCACCGAGGAGAGTTTTGATTTTCTTATCAACGTGAATCTGCGCGGCACCTTCTTTATGTGTCAAGCGGCGGCCAATTTGATGCGAGGGTATCAGGCGCGTGGGGTGGAAGATTACACCCCGCGTATCGTAAACATCGCCTCTATGTCGTCCTACACGTCATCCACCAACCGCGGAGAGTATTGTATTTCCAAAGCGGGCATCTCGATGGTGACCCAACTGTTTGCGGATAAATTGGCCGAGGACGGCATTCCTGTGTTTGAGGTGCGTCCCGGTATCATTCAAACCGATATGACCGCAACGGTGACCGAAAAGTATCAAAAACTTATCGACGGCGGTGTGACCCCCATTCGTCGTTTCGGTCAGCCCGAGGACGTGGCAAATTGCGTGATGGCGGCGGTGAGCGGTCGCTTGGATTTTGCCACGGGACAGGTGCTCAATGCGGACGGCGGTTTTCATATCCGTCGTCTGTGAGGTGAGAGTATGCAGTGGAATGTGAACGGCGTTTCGGTGCCGGTGCGCGTGTTGGATACGGCGGTGGTCGGTTCGGGCTGTGCCGGTTTTAACGCGGTGGATTGGCTGTGGACGCTCGGACGGCGGAATATTGCACTTATCACCGAAGGGGTGAATTGCGGCACGAGCCGTAACACGGGCAGTGATAAGCAGACGTATTACAAACTGTCGCTGGGCGGTGACGGTGCGGACAGCGTGGCGGCCATGGCGGCCGACCTTTTTGACGGTGAAGCGGTGGACGGCGACACGGCACTTTGCGAAGCGGCGGGTTCGGTGCGCGCGTTCATGAAACTCAGCAATCTCGGCGTGCCGTTTCCGTGCAATGAGTATGGCGAATACGTGGGGTATAAGACCGACCACGATCCCCGTCAGCGGGCAACCAGTGCAGGCCCGCTTACCAGTCGGTTTATGACCGAACGGTTGGAAGAAGCGGTGAATGCAAAGGGGATTCCCGTATGGGACGGTATGTCGGCTGTGAAACTGTTGGTGGCCGATGGCGCGATAGAGGGGTTGCTTTGCTTGGACCACACCGCTTTGAATACCCCGTCGCACGGACTTACGGTGGTGAAAGCAAGACAGGTGATACTCGCGACCGGCGGACCGGCGGGATGCTATTTGCGTAGCGTGTACCCCGAAAGCCAGACGGGAATGTCGGGTATGGCGTTGGAGGCGGGCGCCAAAGCCGCCAATCTTGACCAGTGGCAGTACGGATTGGCATCGCTTGGGTTCCGTTGGAACGTGTCGGGCACGTATCAGCAGGTGTTGCCGCGATACATCTCCATCGACAGCGAGGGCGTGGAACGGGAATTTTTGCTCGATTATTTTGATTCGCCTACCGAAGCGCTGGATCGTGTGTTCTTGAAGGGATATCAGTGGCCGTTTGATACCACGAAAATACAAGGCTCTTCGCTTATCGACTTGATCGTGCACCACGAAACGGCGGTGCTCGGTCGGCGGGTGTATATGGACTATCGCACCGACCCCACGGGGTTGGAGAACGGGTTCGATAAACTGGCACAGGAAACCTACTGTTATCTTGCCAATTCGGGTGCGTTGACGGCCACGCCGATCGCGCGACTTCAAAAAATGAATCCGCCTGCGATCGAACTTTACCGTCAGCACGGTATCGATCTGTATACCGAACCGTTGGAGATCGGCGTGTGTGCACAGCATCACAACGGCGGTTTGTGGGTGGATGCCGATTGGCAGACATCGGTACGCGGGTTGTATGCCGCAGGTGAAGCGGCGGGTACTTTCGGGTTGCACCGTCCTGGCGGCAGTGCGCTTAATTCCACACAGGTCGGCTCGATGCGGGCGGCGGAGCACATTGCCGCAACGACCGATGAGGATATCGTTGTAACCGCAACGTTTGAAGCGACGGCGCGTTGCGCGGTTTGCGAGATGTTGGTGCACCTTGCGGCGGTGACGGCGCGCACCCCGCGGGAGGCCGCGGAGAAGAGCCGTGTGGTTGCTCAGCGCGAAATGAGCGATGCGGCGGCACATCTGCGTAACCCTGTTGCCATGGCGGCGTTGGCCGAAAACGAGCGAGCGGCGCTGCAACGGTTTTGGGATACAGCGGCGGCTGCGCCTGCCGAACTGCCCGCGCTGTTTAAGAATCGCGACCTTATGATCACACGCTGTGCGGTGCTGTCGGCTATGTGTACGGCGGCGGACACGGTGGGCACGTGCGGTTCGGCACTGGTGCTTTGTGAGGACGGTGTGCCGCTTTCGGCGGCATTGCCGAATCTGCGCTACGCAGTGCCGAAACCCTACCCCGCAGGACGGCGGCTGATCACCACCCAAACGGAGAGCGGCGGTTTTACTTCACGGTATGAGCCGGCGCGCCCGATGCCGCAGGCAGACGGGTGGTTTGAAACGGTGTGGGAGGCTTACCGCCGACGTATGCAACGTATTACGGAATAGAAATGAACAAAACTCGCGCTCGGCGCGAGTTTTTTGTTTAAAAAGGGGGTGGGACGTCTATACTGGATAGGGTGAGCAGTTAAACCAAAACGGAGTTCGGGTTTGACTGCTCACCCTACAGAAAAGGAGGATGCTTGTGCGACACTGTATACCATGGAACGAAGATTGGACGTTTTTAAAAGATACGGCCGATGTGACGGCAAGCGGCGGTGAATGCGTAACGTTACCGCACACGTGGAATGCAACCGACGGTCAAGACGGCGGCAACGACTATTTTCGCGGTACTTGCGTGTATAAGAAGCGGCTGAACAAGGCAGATCTGCCGGTTGCCGATTGCTACTTTTTGGAGATCAAGGCCGCCAATTCCTCGGCGGATGTATATGTGAACGGCCATCTTTTGGCTCATCACGACGGGGGATACTCCGTCTGGCGTGCAGAACTTACGGAGGCGCTGGAAGAACACAACGAGATCGCGGTGATCGTGGATAATGCACCGAACGACCGTGTGTATCCGCAGATGGCGGATTTTACTTTTTACGGCGGATTGTATCGCGGTGTGGACATTATAGTGGTAGATCGCACGCATTTTGCTTTGTCCTACTACGGTGCCGAGGGTTTGCAGATCACGCCCGTTGTGACGGGGGCGGATGCGAAGATAGCCGTGGCGGCACACATTGAAAATGCCAAGGCGGGAGATACCGTTACCTATACCGTGACAGACCGTGAGGGGCGTGTGGTGACCACCGCCGCGCATGCCGATACGTCCGTGACGTTGACGATCAACGGGGTGCATTTGTGGAACGGACGAAAAGACCCGTATTTATACACCCTGCGTGCGGTACTTTCACGCAACGGCGCGGTACTGGATGAGGTATCGGCTCGATTTGGGTGCCGCACCTTTGCCATTGACCCTGCACGGGGATTTCTATTGAACGGAGAAGAGTATCCGTTGCGCGGTGTATCGCGTCATCAAGATCGGCTCGGCATCGGTAACGCATTGCTTCCCTGCCACCATGAGGAGGACATTGAACTCATTACCGAGGTGGGAGCCACGGCCGTGCGATTGGCGCATTATCAACACGATCGCCGTGTATACGATCTGTGTGACGAAAAAGGCTTGGTGGTATGGGCGGAGATCCCGTATATCTCCAAACATTTGCCGAACGGTTATGAAAACACGGCTTCGCAAATGAAAGAGCTGATCTTACAGAATTACAATCATCCGTCCATCGTCGTGTGGGGATTATCCAACGAGATCACGATGAACGGTGCGAAGGATCCGCATCTGCTTCAAAATCACCGTATGTTGAATGAAATGGTGCATACGATGGATCCTACACGTAAAACAGCGGTGGCAGTGGTGTCGATGTGCGGTATAGATGAGGAGTACGTGCACATTGCGGATGCGGTGGCGTACAATCACTATTTCGGATGGTACGGCGGCGATACCTCTATGAACGGTCCGTGGTTTGACAAATTCCACGCGAAGTACCCCGATAGACCGATCGGTGTCAGCGAATACGGGTGTGAGGGCTTGAACTGGCACACTTCGCATCCCGTGCAAGGGGATTATACCGAGGAGTATCAAGCGTATTATCACGAGGAACTGATCAAGCAGTTGTTCAGCCGCCCGTATTTGTGGGCGACGTTTGTGTGGAATATGTTCGATTTCGGCGCGGATGCACGTGCGGAGGGCGGTGAACACGGACAGAATCACAAGGGACTTGTGACGATGGACAGAAAATATAAGAAAGACGCGTTTTATGCGTATAAGGCGTGGCTATCGGATGAACCGTTTGTGCATCTGTGCGGTAAACGCTATGTGGAACGCACGGAGGAGATCACCCGCGTGACGGTGTATTCCAATCAGCCGACGGTGGAATTGTTTCAAAACGGCAAAAGTTTGGGTGAAAAGCAGGCAGAGGATCACTTTTTCCGCTTTGACGTGCCGAACGTGGGGGAATCCACGCTCGTTGCGGTGGCGGGAAACTGTCGGGATGAAGCAAACCTTTGTAAAGTGAAAGAGCCGAACAGTGCTTACGTTTTGAAAGAGAAGGGAGCGGTTCTGAATTGGTTCGACGTGGAAGCGCCTGCGGGACGTTTCTCATTGAACGATACGGTGGGGGATATTTTGGGAACTCCGCAGGGAGCGGCGTGGTTTTCAAAATTCGCGAAAAAACTGAAGCATAATGAGGCGGCAGGGTTTACGGTGACAAATGAGATGATGGCCATGCTGAACGGTTTTACGGTGCTGCGGTTGACAAGTATGGTCGGTGTAATGGGAGCGAACTTTACAAAAGACGAGCTTATCGCCATGAACCGTGAGTTGAATCAAATTGAAAAATAGAGCACAAAAATATGCCCCCTATATCCTTGGGGGCGTGTTTTTTGCTTTTTTCGCGGCGCTTTCGGCGTGTGGCCATCGGTAGTTTGGAAAATAGTGGATTTTGCACTTGCTTTTTCAAAAAAATATGGTATACTATACGATGATAAAAGGGAGTAGCCGGTGCGATATGCGCGGCAAGCGGCGTCATGACGGGTAAATACCCCGCTGTTTGTCTGAAACGGCAAGACTTTTGCCGTGGTGTGCGCGGTGAAAGTCTTTTTTTGTTTATTCCCTTGTAAATTTAAAAGAAAGGTCGTTTCAAAATGGAAATCATCGAAAAACTCGGGTTTCTTGTGGAAAACGTCAGTATGCTCGGCGATTGGCGTTATCTTGCGATGTGGATCATCGGCGGCGTGCTGATCTACCTTGCCATCCGTCACGATATGGAACCCACCCTCTTGTTGCCGCTCGGTTTCGGCACTATCTTGGTCAACCTGCCGCTTTCGGGTGCGATCGGTGAGCACGGACCGCTCACGACCCTGTTTAATGCGGGTATCGCCAACGAGCTGTTCCCGCTGATCCTCTTCATCGGTATCGGTGCGATGATCGATTTCGGTCCCTTGCTTTCCAATCCGAAACTGATGATCTTCGGTGCGGCGGCCCAGTTCGGTATCTTTGCTACCTTGACGATCGCCTCGATGTTCTTTGACATCAAAGCGGCGGCCTCCATCGGTATCATCGGTGCGGCGGACGGCCCGACGGCTATCGTTGTGGCAAACCAACTGCTTGGTCCGACCAGTCCTATCACAGGTGCCATCATGGTGGCGGCGTATTCATATATGGCGTTGGTGCCGATCATTCAGCCGCCCGTTATCAAGTTGCTCACCACTAAAAAGGAGCGTATGATCCGTATGCCGTACGCGCCGCAAAAGGTTTCCAAACTGACCAAGATCTTGTTCCCCATCATCATCACGATGATCGCGGGCGTTGTGGCACCGGAATCGGTGGCGCTGGTTGGTTTCTTGATGTTCGGCAACCTTATTCGTGAGTGCGGTGTGTTGAATTCGCTGTCGGAAACGGCACAGAACGTGCTCGCCAACCTCATCACCATCTTCCTCGGCATTACCATCGCATGCCGTATGCAGGCAGAGGAATTCCTCAACCCCGCAACGCTGTTGATCCTCGGTCTGGGCTTGGTTGCGTTTATTTTCGATACCGCGTTCGGTGTGGTGTTTGCAAAGTTCTTGAACATCTTCCTGCCTGCAGACAAGAAGATTAATCCCATGATCGGTGCGGCGGGCATCTCCGCTTTCCCGATGTCGGGACGTGTGGTGCACAAGATGGGCTTGAAGGAAGATCCGCAGAACTTCCTGCTTATGCATTCCATCGGTGTTAACGTATCCGGTCAGATCGCTTCGGTTATTGCCGGCGGTTTGATCCTCGCGTTCTTTAAGTGATAAGGGGAGGAAAAACAGTTATGAATATTCAATTTCGACTTGACCAACTTCCCGAAAGCCTGACGGTTTTGGCGGCGGGTATGATCAGCATCTTTGCCGTTATCGGTGTCATCATTGTGGCAACGATAGCACTGAACAAGATCTTTTCGGACGACAAGAAAACGGACGAATAAGCAAAACGAACAGCCGCTCCAACGTTGTTGGGGCGGCTGTTGCCGTTTGCTGCAAGACCTTTTGCAGGCCAATAAGAGGGAGGGGTTGCGTTGTTTCAAAAGGTGCAAAAGCACTCGGGTTGCAAGAAAATGATAAATACCACGTCCCACAGTAAAAAAGGACAAAATAAAAAGCGAGTTTAAACCTTGTCAATTATAATCGAATGTGGTATAATACTTGCGTTATTTTTTCAATCTTGGCGGTGAATGGATGAAAACGTGTATTGTTATCGGTGCGGGCGGTCGCGGTAAGGACTGTTATGCACCGTACATTCAAAGCAAAGGTCTTTTTAAGATCACGGGTGTGGTGGAACCCGACACGCAAAAACGTGAGCAATTCCGCGACACCTATGCGATTGAAGAGGATATGTGCTTTGCCGACTATAAAGAGATGTTTGCCAAGGGGCGGCTGGCGGATGCGGTGCTGATCTGCACGCAGGACAGAATGCACATGGAGCCGACCTTGCTTGCGAAAAAATGTGGGTATCACATTTTGTTGGAAAAGCCGATCGCGCCGACACTCCGCGAAGTGAAGCGGCTTGAAAAAGAGTTTCGCAATTACGATAAAGTGTTTATGACGGGCTTTGTGTTGCGGTACACCCCGTTCATCCGTAAAATCAAGGAAATATTGGCGGAAGGGCTGATCGGAGACATCGTCACTATGCAGCTCAACGAAAATGAAGGGTTTTGGCATCACGCCCACAGTTATGTGCGCGGTCCGTGGAGTCAGAGCAAGACCTCTTCGCCGCTGATCGTGGCGAAATCCAGTCACGATATGGATCTTATGATGTATCTGGTGGGGGCTTCGGGTAAGTACATTTCTTCGTATGGCGATAACACCTATTTCCGTTTTGAAAACGCACCGGGCGCGGACGTGCCTGCGCGTTGCACCGACGGATGCCCGTATGCGGATACGTGCACTTACAATGCGGTGGAGCAGTATACCAACGGAAAAGCCCGCTATTTCGTGCACAAATTTGAGTGCGGTGAGGATAGAGAAGCGATCATTGAAGCGCTGAAAACCAATCCTTACGGCCGCTGTGTGTATCGGTGCGACAACGACGTGTGCGATCATCAAGTGGTGTCGATGGAGTTTGAAAACGGCGTGACGGCGATGTTTACCGTGAGTGCGTTTTCGCTCGAGAATAATCGCACCTTGAAGCTGATGGGCACCAAAGGTGAGATCGGCGGATGTATGGAAACGGGGGAGATCGTGGTCAAGAGTTTCCGCGATATGTCCGAGGTGAAGTACGTTGTGACCCACGACGGCACCAAGCATTGCGGCGGCGACGGCGGGTTGATGGATGAGTTTGCCCGTGCGGTGTACGACGAGAGTGGGGCCACGCGTGTGGATCCGTGGATGTTTGAAGCGCACAAGATCGTGTTTGCCGCGGAGGAAGCGCGTGAGCGCCGCGAGCGTATCAAGTTATAACGAAAAACAAGAGGCTGTCGTTTTATATACGACAGCCTCTTGTTTGATATTTCCGTTATTTCAGCAGATAGTCCCCGTATGCGTGGGGACAGGAAACCTGCACGCCGAGTTCTTCCATCCAACCGCGGGTGACCACCGTTTGCCACGGGCCGGTGTTGAAGCCGTCACCCGCATCGTTATCCCACAGCCAGTCGGGGGCGGTATAAAGACACACTTTCGGTTGTACCGCTTCGTAAAACTCCCGCGTGGCACCGCCTTGCCCGTGATGTGCCATCTGCACGATATCGCACCGCAGTTTGTCGTGCGGACAAGTGTTCAGCAGATCAAGGGAGGCTTCGGGGCCGAGGTCGCCCAAAAACAGCACGTCGCGTTTGGGGAAGTGTACCCGCAGGGCACAAGTTGTGTCGTTGATGCTCGGGTATTTCGCATAATTACGCGCATCGGACAGCACTTCGATCGTAACGCCGCCGCAAGATATCACATCGCCTTGTCGGAGCGGCGTGACGGGAAGGGCGGCGTGTTCCACTCGCTGCAAAAAATTGGTTACGTCTGCGAAACTTCCGCCGTTTTCCACCGTTTGGAGCCATTCCATCGGTGGGAAATCAAATCGCAGGTCGCCAATGTCGATATCGAACGGCTGCACGTTTTTCAGCAAATATTGAAGGCAGCCGAAATGATCTTTGTGTGCGTGGGTGATAAGCCACAGGTCCACCCGCTTGCCGCGCTCGCTGAGGAGTGCATAGGTGTCTTGTGCTTCCAAACCTTGATAGTGCTCGCCGTACCAGCCACCGTCGATGACGATGGTTTTACCGTCGGGCGTTTCCAAAATATAGGACATCGTTTGCGGGTGCTCGCGGTTGGCAAGCTGCAGCACACTGCCGCCGCCGAGACCAACGTATACAGTGTTTTGTTGCATAGTCTTGCCCCCTTTTTCTCTCTGTGACCAGTATACACTTTCCATAAAAGATTGTCAATAATCGGGAGTTATTTTTTCTTGCTTTTTCGCGGTGTCCGTGATATACTCATTTTCGGTTTGTAAAAAGGAGGGGAGCGGCATGCAGATGCATGGACAAGCGATGTATCATCCGCGGCATCGACTGCGTGTGATGGGGCATCACCTGCGGCAAGATGTCGGGTACATCGTCGATTTTTTTAAGCGCAACGCGGTGATGACGGTGGCGCTTTCGGCGGCACTGCTCACGATGGTGGCTGTTCCTCCCGATGCACAATATCTCGCCTATTTCGACGTGAAAACGCTCACCTGCCTGTTTTGCGTGTTGGCGGTGGTATGTGCGCTTAAAAATATCCGCTTTTTCTATATCTTGGCACAAAGAGTGGTGCAGTGTTGCAAGAATGTACGTATAAGCGTGTTGGCGTTGCTGTATATTACCTTTATCGGGTCGATGCTGATCGCCAACGATATGGCGTTGCTCACCTTTTTACCGCTGGGGTATTTTGTGTTATCCGCGACAGGCAAGGAAAAATACATGGCGGTCACCTTTATTTTGCAGAATATTGCCGCCAATCTCGGCGGTATGCTCACCCCGTTCGGCAATCCGCAAAACCTGTATTTGTACACCAAGTACGCCATTCCCACGGGCGAGTTTATGGGAATCATGGCGGTGCCGTTTGCGGTGTCGGTGCTGTTGCTTACGCTGTGTGCATTGGTGTTTGTGAAGGCAGAACCGCTCATGGTATCGGCAGAGGAAACACCCTTGCCGCGTGGGCGCACGGCGTTGTATCTTTTGCTGTTTGCGTTGTCCATCGCGATCGTGTTTCGCGGCATTCCCTATTGGTTGGGTTTGGCGGTGATCCCCGCAGTACTGTGGTTTGCCGATCGCGAAGCGCTCAAAGCGGTGGACTATCCGCTGCTTCTCACGTTCGTGTTCTTCTTTATCTTTTCGGGGAATATGGCGCGCATCGACGCGGTGCGCGAGTTCTTCTCCTTTCTGCTCAGCAAAAGCACGTTGCTGTTCAGCGTGCTCTCCTGTCAGTGTATCAGCAACGTTCCGTCTGCTGTTTTGCTCTCACAGTTTACCGAAAACTACCGTGACCTGCTTCTCGGTGTGAACATCGGCGGTGCGGGCACGCTGATCGCCTCGCTGGCAAGTTTGATCACGTTTCGTGAATACACCCGCCACAACCCCCAAAAAACGGGTGCGTATATCAAGACTTTTTCGGCGTTCAATTTCGGTTTTTTAGCGGTGCTTACGCCGGTGTGTTTGTTGGTGTAAGGGATAAGAGAGGTCAAGTCGTTGCGACTTGGCTTCTTGTTTTTCAATCCCGATCTTTGAAAAACCAAAAGAGCACCCCTGTGGGGAGTTAGGGGGTGGATGGATGTTACAGAGATTTTTGGGTTGCCACACAAGCCGAGGGGATTCTTAAGGGTCGGTAGACCCTTAAGCCGCTCGGGAGGGGTGTGGGGAACCTATCGGAAAGGTTCCCCACGTTCTTTGCGACTTTCTTGTGAAGAAAGTCGTGCCTGCGCGGCATGAGCGCGAATCGACGATGAAAAATGTTTGAAAGACGCATTTTATCGTTGTTTGAAAATTACGTAACAATTTTCAAACAACATCGCCGGCAGAAAGGTGTTGAGGGCTTTTCAGCACTATTTTGGAAAATTACAAATCCACAAAAGGAATTTCTGCTGACCGGGCTCACCCTTGGAGTTCGTTTCAAGCCCGGTCTTTAAAAACCAAAAGAGTACCCCTGTGGGGTACTCTTTTGGTTGGTGCCGCTGACCGGGCTTTCTTCTCACGAGCGAAACAGTCCACCGGACTGTTTCTGCCAAGGCTTTGCGGTCGAGGCCCGCTCACCCTTGGAGTTCGTTTCAAGCCCGGTCTTTGAAAAACTAAAAGAGTACCCCTTTGGGGGTACTCTTTTAGTTGGTGCCGCTGACCGGGCTTTCTTCTCACGAGCGAAACAGTCCACCGGACTGTTTCTGCCAAGGCTTCGCGGTCGAGGACCGCTCACCCTTGGAGTTCGTTTCAAGCCCGGTCTTTGAAAAACTAAAAGAGTACCCCTTTGGGGGGTACTCTTTTAGTTGGTGCCGCTGACCGGGCTTTCTTCTCACGAGCGAAACAGTCCACCGGACTGTTTCTGCCAAGGCTTCGCGGTCGAGGACCGCTCACCCTTGGAGTTCGTTTCAAGCCCG
>SVPM01000068.1 GCA_015065865.1 Oscillospiraceae bacterium
GACGAAGGGCTTCTATGCGTTTGATGCCAACGGCGCGCTGATCCTGTAAACACAGCATAACCTAAAATAAACAACGCCCGAAGATGGCCTTCATCTTCGGGCGTTTGTTTTGTCGTGAGAGAGGGGAAGGCTCGCGGGTAACAACCCCTCCGAATCGCCTTGGGGCCACTCGCCAGCCTACACAGGGGAGGCGGACAGCGTCGGTGATATATTCTCGCCTGCTGTGAGCGGCGAAGAATTGTGCCGCAGGGTCAAAGGGCGCAACCCCTTGCTTTTCGGTGTGATATGTGATATACTCACCAAAGCAGGGGGTGTATAATATGGACGTTCAAAACTTCTTCCGCTCGGATGAGCAACCGCTCGAAACGCTGTTGCCCGACGGCGGGTTTTGCGGCATCTTCCGCACGATTACGTGTGTGGGCGACAGCCTTTCTTCGGGAGAATTTCAAACGCAGCGGGCGGACGGTACGTTCCGCTACCACGATATGTATGAGTATTCGTGGGGACAATACCTCGCCCGTGCGACGGGTAGTACGGTGTACAATATGTCGCGCGGCGGTATGTCGGCTCGCGAATTGATCAGTTTGGATGAATACTGGGATCTCGATCGTTTTCCGCCCACACAGGCGTATGTTATAGCGTTGGGTGTGAATGATATTCAAAACCAAAACCAAGAAGTCGGCACTCTTGCTGATATCCAAGAGGACTGGCGAAAAAATGCCGATACGTTTGCGGGACATTATGCGGGTGTGATCCAGCGTATCAAGGAGTTTCAGCCGAACGCGCGTTTCTTCCTTATGACCATTCCGCAAGAGATCAGTGAAGAACGTAATGCGCGCGGCGCACGTCACGCCGAAATGGTGCGGAAGATCGCGGACCGCTTTGATAACTGTTATGTGATCGACTTGCAGAAGTACGCCCCGCGTTACGATCAAGCGTTTTATGATAAGTTTTTTATGTACGGTCACATGAATGCGGCGGGATATCTGCTTACCGCCAAAATGGTAATGACCTATATGGATCGCATCATTCGTCACAACCTGCGCGATTTTGATCTTGTGGGGTATATCGGACGGGAAGATATGTTGGAAGGATAATCTATGCAAGAGTTATGGTATACCGTGCCACCCGAATATGACGGTGCCCAGACGGGTGCGTTTTTGCGGAGGGGATGCGGTCTTTCGTGGCGCACGGTGGTGCGTTGCAAAAACGTGGCAGACGGCATCACGGCGGATGGCGTGTGGCGTCGTACCATTGATCCCGTGTATGCGGGGCAGCGTGTGCGGTTGTTGTTGCCCGATGACAAGGTGCGTATCGAAGGGGTGGATCTGCCGCTGGACGTGGTGTTTGAAGACGAACACGTGTTGGTGGTGAACAAGCCGCCCTACCTCGCGGTGCACCCCTCGGCCGGTAAACCGGAACCCACACTCGCCAACATTGTGGTGCACCATTACGAGCAGGCGGGCACGCCGCTCTCGTTTCGCCCTGTCAATCGGTTGGATCGCAATACCAGCGGGTTGCTGCTTGCGGCCAAAAATCCGCACGTAGCGCATGCGCTGACGGGCGCGGTGCAAAAGGAATATACCGCGCTGGTTCTCGGACGGTTGGAAGGGGAGGGCGTTATCGACCAACCTATCCGCGTAAAAGAGGGATGTTGCATCACGCGCGAAGTGGGCGAGGGCGGCAAGCCGAGCCTGACCCGTTGGTGGGCGGTCAACACGGGGGAGAGAGTCACGCAGTTACGGGTGATCATCGAAACGGGACGTACCCACCAAATTCGTGTGCATATGGCGTGGCTGGGATACCCGCTCGCGGGGGACACCATGTACGGCAACGACACCACGGTAATGCAACGCCACGGGTTGCACTGCGGTAAAATGCGTTTTACTCACCCCATTACGAGTGAGCAGTTGGAATTTGAAGCGCCGCTGCCTTGCGATATGCAAGCGGTGATAGAGAGGGAGTTTTGATATGGAAAAAATCGCAAGTTTTCAAGTAGACCACACGGTGTTGTTGCCGGGAATGTATGTGTCCCGTGTGGACGGTGACGTTACCACGTTTGATCTGCGTTTTGTGCGTCCCAACACGCCGCCCTACCTTTCGATGCCCGCCGTGCATACGCTGGAGCACCTGTTTGCCACCTTTGCCCGTAACAGCGAGCACAAGGATAAGGTCATCTATTTTGGGCCGATGGGATGCCGCACCGGTTTTTATTTTCTCACCCGCGACTTGACGCGTGAGCAGGCGCTGGTCCTCACACAAGCGGCGTTGGCCTTTGTGGCCGATTACACGGGAGAGATCCCCGGTGTGAGCGCAGTAGAGTGCGGAAACTGGCTGGAGCACGACCTTGACGGCGCACGGGCCTACGCCGCCGCGATGGCGGAAGTGCTGCGCGACTGGTCGGCGCAGAAGATGGATTACTAAAATATTCGCCCTGTTTTTTCGTGAAATCTACTTAAAAATCGGGGAAGAATTTTGGTAAAATGCCCAAATATTGGGTGAAAGCATTGATTTGTACATAAAAATAGAGTATAATACAAGAAAGGTTACATCATTGTAACCTTTTTGTTTTGAAAGGAGGTGCCCATATGTCGCAGGAAAACGGACTCCCGCCGAGCGAACAGCATCCGATTTTACATGCGCTGATGCCGGAGGTGGATACGACCGAAAGCGTGGTGGATATCCACGGTGAACCGCCCGCTCCCAAGAAGAAACCCTTGTCGTCTTTTGCGCCCACTGCCCGCCCCGACGGTGCGTGGTGGATGCGAATGTCCATGGAGATATATCTTATCTGCTACGGTTTGGGCGCCTTTACGCGCGGCGCATGGCACGCCTTTGTTTTGTGGTTGCGGCACGCCCTGTCGCCGCTTGGACGCGCGATCTCCCGTTTGTGGAAACGGACGGCCGTGAAGCAGTGGCTTCGTTTTCGCTTTGAATTGCGCCGTATCCGCCATGGTTTCACCGTGGCGCACGAGCGTGTGATAATGGCAGGTAAGCGGCACCGTATGTTGGCGGTGTTGCAGGTGTTGGCGTTGCCGTTTATGGCGTTTCGCCGCCACCGCCGTTTTGCTTCCGCCGTGATGCAGGGCGCAATGCTTCTCGTGTCTGCATTGGTGTTGACGGTGGTTATTCGCTATTGGCAGAATACGACCTTTGCATTGGAATTGGTGTACGGCGGTGAGCATCTGGGCTACATCGTGGATGAATCGGTATTTAACGATGCCGTGGATATGGCGGAAAGCCGTGTTATTAAGAACACCGACGGTTACGTGTTCCAGCGGGAACCCCACCTGACCTTGCGCCCCGCGCAACAGAGTGAAGTGCTTACCGAAGCGGAATTGTGCGATGCTATTTTACAGATGTCGGGCAGTGAAGTGGTGGAGATGAGCGGCCTGTATGTGGACGGCGTATTTGAAGGTGCACTTACCACCCGTGCGGATATGGACCGCTTGCTGAAAGAAATTCTGGCTTTGTATGACCACGAAGTTACCACTTCCAACAAAAAAGCGGAATTCCAAAATCAAGTGGAGATCGTGGACGGTCTGTATCCCGTAGGGTCGGACGAGGCGTATCAGGCTCTGTTCAACCGACTGACGGCGATCGATGAGGATGGCAACCCGTTCTTGACGGTACAGATCCGTTGTACCGAGGTGTACAGCGAGCCGATCCCGTTTGAAACGCGTACCGTGAAAGATAATACGAAATATATCGGTTACTCCGCCGTTCGTACCCCCGGTGTGGAGGGTGAGCGGCAGTATACGGCAGACGTTATCTATATTAACGGTGTGGAACAGTACCGTGAAGTGCTTTCCAACGAAGTAGTGCGTGAGCCGACCACCGAAGTGAAGGTGGTGGGCAGTTACCGTGTGAATGCGAACGCCGAAGCGGGTAAAGCGACGGGTGAATTCTTGTGGCCGCTTCCCAGCTGTCGTATCCTTAACTCCGAGTTTGGCTACCGCTGGGGTAAGTTACACGCCGGCATTGACATTTCGGGTAACGGTGTGTTCGGAAAAGATATTATTGCCTCCGACGGTGGTGTGGTAACACAGGTGAACGCAGAAGGCTGGGGCGGTGGCTACGGCTTGTATGTGATCATCGACCACGGAAACGGTTACACCACCTCGTATTGCCATTGTAATGAGATCTTGGTTTCGGTAGGGGATAGGATAACACAGGGCGAAGTGATCGCCAAGGTGGGAAATACGGGCAACAGTTTCGGCCCCCACCTGCATTTTGAGATTCGTTTGAACGGCAGCGCGGTGGATCCCATGCCGTATATGGATTAAGCTGGCGAGAGTTGAAACCCTTTGCGGTTTCGCTCGCCGCCTTTCCCGTGCGGCTTTGCGCTCATTTTTGCAAGGCGACAGCCTTGCGGCAAATTCGCGCTTTCCCGCACAAATAAATTCGGCGGCAGAAACTCTCCGACCTGCAAAATTTGCTTTTGCAGGCGCAAAGAGTTCGACTCTCGCCAGCCTAAGCAGAGAAGGCGCATCCGAACACGCCTAAACCGGTATAATTCCGACGCTTTTCGGCTTGTCGGCGGTGGCAGGCGACAGCCTCGCCACCTTCTCCGCACCAAAAATCGCACGAAATTCT
>SVPM01000069.1 GCA_015065865.1 Oscillospiraceae bacterium
AATCAGGGTGTCCCGGGTTCGAGTCCCTGATGGTGCACCATTTACGGCCCGTTGGTCAAGTGGCCTAAGACTCCGGCCTCTCACGCCGGCAACAGCGGTTCGAATCCGCTACGGGTCACCAAGCCGGCCTAGGCCGGCAGATATTGCTCTTTAGCTCAGTTGGTTAGAGCACCTGACTGTTAATCAGGGGGTCCTCGGTTCAAGTCCGAGAAGAGCAGCCAAAAAATCTCGTTCTTCGGAACGAGATTTTTTTATCCAAGCCGACAGGCTTGACATATCATCACCCCGTCAGGGCTGTATATCATTGCCGAAGGCGTATATCATCACACGAAGTGTGTATTTCTGTCGGCTTGATGATATACAAAACTTCGTTTTGATGATATGCAATTCCTACGGAATTGATGATATACAATGCTTCGCATTGATTTGTTTTTAAAATTGTAGTATAACCTTCTCGAATGATACACAAATACTGCTTATAACTGCTGAAGAATTAAAAACTGTTGCAGAATTATGAAATAAAAAGCACAACGGCGAAATGTTTAATTTAGGTTACTTTAAGCGAAATGGGAGATTTGACATAATTTGTATTAATACAAAGAAAACCTGCGGTTTTCGGACACATTTTATGCGTGCCGTTAAGTTCAAACTACCACAAAAAAGAAAGCACTTTGCAAGGAGTGCTTTCTTTTTTGTGTTTGTGTCCGCAACGTCGATACGCGCTTTCGCGTGATTAGACATTTTATCCGGAATTTCCTTGACATTGCGGGAAAAGTATGGTATAACAAACCTGGTGTAGTGTCCGCTACACATCATCAAAAAATAAGCGTTAACGGTATACAGGACCTTGTGTTGCAAAAAGAAAGTGCGGCACAGGGTATATTGTGCATACTGAGAAACGGAAGGGTATAGTTTATGGATACGACAGTAAAGAATACCAATACGAAAGACTATTACGTGGTGGATCTGGCGCACGTTGTCAAGGTGGTGTGGCAGAGAATATGGATCGTGGCGGTCGTGAGCATTCTTATGGCGGGTATCGGGTTTTCCATTGCCGCGTTTGCCATTACGCCGACCTACGCCTCTTCCATTTTGCTGTACGTCAACAACAGTTCTTTCAACGTGGGGGATCTTGGCTTTAGTATCAGTTCGTCGGAACTGACGGCGGCGCAGAGTTTGGCAAAGACCTATTCCGTATTGCTGAAAAACCGCACCACACTGGAGCGGTTGCTGAACGAAACGGGCGTTTCGTATGACTGGGAAGAACTGCACGATATGATCGCCTCCGAACCGGTGAACGAAACGGAGGTTATCCGTGTGACGGTGACCTGTGAAGATCCTTACGAGGCACAGCTGATCGCGAACGGCATTGCCAAGATCCTGCCGCAGCGCATTGCGGAGATCGTAGAAGGTGCCTCGATGGAGGTGGTGGATTCCGCCATTGCCGTGACCGAAAAGGTCGCGCCGAGCATCTCCACGTATACGGCAGTCGGCTTTGTGATCGGTGCCTTTCTGTCGGTCGTTATGCTGGTGATCACCGCCTTGATGGATAATACGGTGCACGATGAAGAATACGTCATTCAGACGTATGAATATCCGATCTTGGCGAAGGTGCCCGACCTGTTAGACAGCGGTGCCCGTAAGTACGGATACTACTACAAGTATAAGCGGAGTTCGAACATTCCGAATTCGAAGTAAGGGAGGGGATACCGATGCCGAAAAAAACAAAGAAGAAGAGTGTTTTTTCCATTACCGACAGCCAGAAAACGTTGCATAAAAATCTGGAGTTTACGGCAACCGAGCAATATAAACTGCTTCGAACGAACCTGTCGTTTACGTTGCCGGAAACCGAAGGTTGCAAGATCATCGGCGTGACGAGTTCGATGCGTGGCGAGGGTAAGAGTACCACGGCGGTCAACCTTTCCTACGTGTTGGCGGAAAGCGGCAAGAAGGTGCTGTTGATCGACGGCGACTTGCGTATTCCGTCCATTGCGAAAAAGATGAAGATCGCAAGCAACCCCGGTTTGACCGATCTGCTTCGCGGAGACAGTGCGGTGGACCTTGAAGGAATGCAGTCTCCGCATTTCTGGAATTGGTACATTATGCCGTCGGGCGCCCTGCCGCCCAATCCGTCGGAATTGCTCGGTTCCAAGCGTATGGAAACGGCACTTGCAAACCTGTCGCAGCAGTTTGATTTCATTGTGGTCGACCTGCCGCCGGTGAACATCGTTTCGGACGCGTTGGCGATTTCAAAATACATTACGGGTATGATCGTGGTTATTCGCGAAGAATACACCGAGAAAAAAGAGTTGGAAACCTGTTTTCGTCAATTACGGCTTTCCAACGTCAACGTTCTCGGTTGCGTGATGAATGAAACCAAAAACGGCAAGGGATATTACAATCGCTATCGCTACAAGCGCTATTACCGCTACTACAAGACTTACGGCAACTACGATTCCGCCACAAAACGGTAAGCGCCATGATCGATCTTCATACTCACCTTCTTCCACAGGTGGACGACGGCAGTAAAAGCGTGGAGGAAAGTTTGGCAATGCTGTCGTCATTGGCGGCACAAGGGGTGGACACCGTGGCGGCGACCCCGCACTTTTACGCCAACGATGAATCGGTCACCGCGTTTTTGGAACGGCGTGCGGCGGCGTTTGATCGTTTGCGGGGGGCAACGGGGGAGATCACCTTGTTGCTCGGTGCCGAAGTGCGGTACTACCCCGGTATCGGCCGTATGGAGGAGTTGCCGCTTTTACAGATCGGGGAGAGCGGGTTATTACTTTTGGAAATGCCTGTTTCCTCGTGGACGGAATATACTGTAAGGGAACTTTCCGAGTTGGCGGATTCACGGGGAATACAGTTGGTGTTGGCGCACATCGAACGGTATCTGCCGCTTCAAAAGCCCGCCGTGTGGAAACGACTTTACGAAAGCGGTATTTTGATGCAGGTGAATGCGAGTTTTATTTCTTCACTTGTTACCAGACGGAAAGCGTTGCGTATGCTTTCCCAAGGACGGATCCATTTTCTCGGTACGGACTGCCATAACACCACCACCCGTCCGCCGCAACTGGCTTCTGCCGCGGCGGTGATGGAGAAGCGGTTGGGCGGCGATTTTATTCGTCAAATGAACGAGTTCGGCTATACCGTTCTCGCGAAAAATAGATAAAAATTCATTTGAGAAGGGATGAATTCAAAATGAAAAAAGTATTGGTTTTCTGTTGTGCGGTGCTCATGGTGATGAGCATGGGTGTCGTTGCTTACGCGGCAACCGGAAGTTTTGTGTCCAGCCCCACGGGCAACTTGGCACCGACGGTGGAGGAGTTTGAAGCGGCAGAAGGCTGCACCTCCGAATTGAAGGTCACTCCTTACAGTGAGCGCGCAGACCTGCCGCAAGAGCTGGAGGATCTGACCGAACAGGCGTACAACGAAATTCGCGGCACCGAGGATCTTACCGAACTGAACGACGATTTGGGTCAGTTGGCGGAAGATATGAAGATCGAGGGTGACAATCTGGCGGTCAGCGACCTGTTTACGCTTCACACCGAAGGTTGCGAGAATCACGAAGGTCACGAGGATTTTGATATTACGCTGTCGTCCGATAAGTTGGCGAACTTTGTGGGCTTGATGTATATGAACGCCAAGGGCGAATGGGTGTTGGTCAAGGATGCCAAGGTCGTGAACGGCGAGCACTTGGTCTTTACCTCTACGGCGGTCGGTCCGTATGCCATCGTTGTGAAAGACGCTGCGGCTCCCACCGGCGAAACCGCTCATACGTGGTTGTACGTTGCCATTATGGCGGCTTCGGCAACGGCGATGCTGTTGGTGTGGAACGCTTCCAAAAAACAGCAGGCGTAAGCGAGTGCGTGTGCCATGAAGACGACACATACCGACAGTAAAAAAATATGGCTTGCTCTCTTGGCGGTGTTTCTGGTCGTGTTTCTTGCGGCGGCAACGCTGTTGGGGTTGAATTTGTGGGAACAGCGGCGTGCCGCTTTCCCGCAAAAGGATACCGCCGATGAAACGATTCGGCACCACGGAACACGGTATGAGTTGAAAGATTCACTCGAAACCTTCTTGTTCATCGGTTTGGATACGTTTGATAAGGCCGACAGTGCCGATGCTTATAACAACGATCGGCAAGCAGACTTTCTGTTGTTGTTGGTGTTGGATAACGCGGAAAAGACTTGTCGGGTGATCCATGTGAACCGCGATACGATGGCGGAAATGAACGTTTTGGACGTGGCGAGCAACAAGATCGGTACCGTCACCAAACAGATCGCACTGTCCCATACTTACGGGAACGGGCGTGAAGTGAGTTGTCAAAACACCGCCAATGCGGTTTCCAAATTGCTGATGGGGGTCAATATCGACCACTACGTTTCGGTCACGATGGATGCCGTGCCGGTGTATAACGACTTCGTCGGCGGCGTGACGCTCGAGATATTGGACGATTTCACCGCGGCCGACCCTGCTATGACCAAAGGTGCCACCCTCACCTTGACGGGTGAACAGGCGTTGCGCTACGTGCGTTCGCGCCAAGGTTTGGATGATCCCTCCAACAACA
>SVPM01000070.1 GCA_015065865.1 Oscillospiraceae bacterium
AATACCGGAAATAATGTCTTGTAAACGGTTGTTGATCTGATCGTTATAGCGCCACTGCTGCCGCCATAGCCGCATCTCACGTTTGTGGAACAAGCGCACCAACACCGCTGCCAGCGGCAGAAACGCGATCGTAAGTAAAGCTAAGATGGGATTGATGAGCAACATAATCACAATTGCGCCGCCCATTGTGAAGAATTGTGTAAACATTTCGGAAAACACTTCTTCCATGAACATACGCACTTGACCGCTGTCATCCACCACGCGATTCATAAGTTCACCTGCTTGGCGTTTATCCACAAACGACAGTGAAAGCACGTTGATCTTTTCGAACACACGTGCACGCAGATCGTGGCTGATACGTGTTCCCAATCGGTTGCTCAAGGCGCGCCGCGAAATACGTAATACGATGGAAGACATGATGATGAAAAACATCAACAGAAAAAAGGCGGCAATTGCTTGTATGCTTCCTTTGGCAGGTACTAGCACGGAGTCAATGAAATCTCGCTGTACAAACTGTTGCCACAGTACAAAGGCGGAATTCGCAACCATAAACAGCGTAAGACAGAACAGCGGAAAGACGTAGCGACTGCCAAGATCCCACAACCGATGCAACGTGCGTCCGCCCCCGTTGCACCGCGGACAGTGGTTTGTGCCCGGCAGTACGGCTCCGCACTTCGGGCAATAGCGTTCTTTTTCACTGCTTTCCAATATACGGTATTCTTCGCGGCAAAACAGCGTTGCACCGCGCGCAACGTAGGATAACCGCACTATGTGACGCATACTGAAACGGCAAAGGAAGGAGTCCTCCCCGTTAACGCGGACAGCAAGATTGCCGCTGTCTACGTTGGAAAGACACAAAATTTCATCTGCATCCGAAAGCGAAACGTTTTGGGTGATTTCGTCCCCTTGCAAGCACAACAGTCGTTGCTTGGTCACGACCACCCAACCATCTGTGCAAAAATTGCCTTCAGCGGTCAAATCGTAGGGAACACAGTATTCTATTGGCTCCTCCCCCAAAAGCGGCGCAACACGCAACCGTTCGGCTTCGGGTAGTGTATAATGTAGATTCATAGTAATTCCTCGATCGATCTGTATCAGATAAAGATATCCAACTTCTTAATTTCCTTCGCCGACAAAGCGGAGATATTTACGATCTCAAAGCGGTTGCCGTCCAAATCGTTTACCAAATAGCGGTCCGGACCGATGGAATATACACTGTTACCACCCATACGCGCGGTGAATCGGCACCGACCGCGATCGGTAAGCACATCCCAATACGAGTATCCGTACTCGGCTTTGATATCGTAAATTTTTAAGATCTTCGGCGAGAAATAACGCAATTCCATTTGTTCTTGCAACATAGTTTGCGTATCCTGCGACAATGTTGTTATATCTTCGATCAAACCGATCTCTTTTCCGTCGTTATCCGGCAGTCGCACCGATATGTAGTGGGTGGGATCGGAATGCGGAAAACACCGATGGATCGCCACGCGCGGATAGGTCTTTCCGTTGTATTCCAGTGATACAAAACCACCGACCGTGCGGCTGAACACCGCATTTTCTGCCGTGATGGCACGCATGGCGATCAGATCTTCCACCGCTTGTTTTTCACGGGCAATGATATCTACCGTACCGGTATCCGCTGTTTGCATCGTTTTCTCATTCATCGCCTATCCCCCTCATAGCCAGCGCTTTGGATTGCAGCTGTAACAGTTTGTAATACGTTCCTTTATTGTGAACCAGTTCACCGTGCGTACCGTGTTCTACTACCTTACCGTTTTCCAGCACGATCAATCGGTCGGCGTTACGCAAGGTGGACAAACGGTGCGCGATGGAAATGGTCGTGCGCCCTTTCACCAGTTGATCCAAAGCGTCTTGTATCGCACGTTCGGTCTCGGTATCCACCGAGGCAGTCGCTTCATCCAACACCAATATACGCGGGTCGGCCAGCACCGCACGCGCAATGGAAATGCGTTGCCGCTCACCGCCCGACAGACTTCGACCGCCCGTGCCGATCACCGTGTCATATCCATCGGGTAACCGACAAATAAAATTGTGTGCACTGGCAGCCATCGCCGCACGCACGATCTCTTCGCGTGTCGCATCGGGTTTGGCGTACGCAATATTTTCAGCCACCGTCCCCATAAAGATGTACGTTTCCTGACTTACCATGGCTATGGCACCGCGCAAAGATGAAAAGGAAATATCCTTTACATTAACACCGTCAAGCAAGACTTCCCCTTCGTTGGGATCGTACAAACGGGATATCAAATTGACAAGGGTGGATTTTCCTGCGCCGGAACGCCCGACAATGCCCAGCATTTCACCTGCTTTTACCTCAAGATCAATGTGTTCCAGCACCGGCTTGTTCGGTTCATATCCGAAGGTCACATCACGCAGTCGGACATCCCCTCTTAAATTCATCCGTAAAGCATCTTCCCTTTCCACCACTTCCGGTTCGGAATCGATGATCTCAAACACGCGTTGCGCGGCGTTCATGCTGTTTGTCCACCATTGAAACACAGACGAGAAGAATTCCAACGGACCTTGCAACATAGCCATATAGTTTAAGAATGTGAACAGTTTACCGTAGGAAAACGTGCCACTGCTCTGCATAATAAAGAACGCACCGAACGTCCATACCAACAACACCGGCAACTCCATACCGATGCTGTAAGCAATGCTGTAGGTGTTCCGATAATTAACTACGTCGATCTCCGCGTTGCGTACACGGGTATTTACCTTATCAAAACGAGTACTTTCGTTACGTTCACGACCAAAAGCTTTAACCACGCGTGCACCCGTGAAATTATCGTTCAACACCGAATAGAGTGAACGCAAAACACGAGCACGGCGACCGTGTACCTGCCAAAGGCGCGGCAACATAAAGTAACTGACGAAAAACAAGGGCGGCAACAAAACAATGGCAATGATCGCCAAACGCCAATCCACCGTAAACATAATGGCTGCGGATATGATCAGCGTTACTATGTTGAACAGCAAATACGGTAATCCGTCAATAAAGAAACCGGTCACTTCGTTGGCATCACCGTTGATGCGCTGCATCAAACCTCCCGTTTGGCGACGGTTGAAAAAACTGATCGACAACCGTTGCAACGAACTGAACACCGTGTTTTTTAACTCACTTACCACACCCGGTACGATGTGTGCGGTCATCCGTCCGTGTAAAACACCCGTAATCTGTTGAAGAAGTTTTACTGCGACCATACACAGTACCAACGCGCCGAGCATAAGCACAAGATTGCCTGCAAAGCCTAACGATTGCGCCAGAGCAACATCCTTCCCCAGTACCTTATCGTACAGCAACGAACCCGTCATATAGGGCCATACCGCGTTAAAGAGCCCTGAAAGAAAAATACAGGAAAACAAAACGATCAATTGCTTTTTATAAACAGTAAAATATTTTAGAACTCTTATGAAAACCGTGCGTTTTTCCATACATTTCGGGCATACCTGACGGCCCGCTTCAGGATACGGCATACCGCATTTGGGACAGCAAACGGGCTCGTCATCACGAGAAGAACGCCGCCTTCTTCCCATGCGTGGCAGACGCGGCGAACCGTTTTCTTCCTCCTCGCCGAGCAGGGTCGTCAACTCGCCGAGCAAACGTGTCATTTCTCGCATACGTGCACTCGAGAAACGACAGATCCACCGTTCCTCTCCATCCACAGTGATAACGAACAAGCCGCCGACCACTTGGTTGATGATCTGCGGTTTGCTGATTTCGGAAAGCGAAAATGTGTGAACTTCACCAATGTCTTCCACATAAAGCGGGCGTCGCGGTGTACCGGCACCGGCAAACAACATTTCATCACTGTATGCAGAGATCATCAGATACAACGTTTTTTCGGTGAGTACCAGATACAAATGGCGCAATTCACCCTCGTTGGTAATGTCCGCCAAGGCGTGTGCAACCACTTTATCGGTGTCGCCGCGCCGCTTTAATACGTCGCGCAACACAGCCGACAGTTGTTCGCCGTATTGCACAGACGATACGTTTTTGCGGTCGTTGGTTCGCATCATAAACCGTACCGCCTTTCTTATCAGTCTAACAAAGGGCAACCCATATGGGTCGCCCTTTGTGAGAGGACCTATAAGCCGAGTTCTGTCGTGAACAGTCATCTATCTCGATCGTGTGTTGCCACACGACTCCAGCCGCCCGTCGAAGCACATCGGGCCAAT
>SVPM01000071.1 GCA_015065865.1 Oscillospiraceae bacterium
CGCCGTGTTGGAGCGGATAGCCTCTTTTCCGCCGCGCAGTAAGGTGGCGTTGCCGGATTTTAAACACAAAGCGGCGGCATCGGCCGTCACGTTGGGGCGTGCTTCGTAAATGATACCGATGACCCCCATCGGCACCCGCACTTTGCGGATGGCCAGCCCGTTCGGGCGGCGATACCCTTCCATCACTTCCCCCACGGGGTCGGTGAGGGCGGCCACTTCGCGCATACCGTCTGCCATGCCGCGAATACGGTCCTCATTCAAGGCTAAGCGGTCGATCAACGATTCCCGCATACCGTTTTCCCGCGCGGCGGCAATATCGGCTTCGTTTGCGGCGAGGATATCCGTCGTGTGGGCCAGCAGGGAATCGGCCATGGCGTGCAACGCCGCATTCTTTTCTTTGGTGCCTGCCGTAGCCAGCGTGCGAGCGGCAGTGCGGGCGTTTGTGCCCAGTTCTTGCAAGGTCATTATGCCCTCTCCTTTGCTTTAAACAACGTGCCTATCGCGGCGCCGTCCAACAGGTCATACAGCAGTTCGGGGTTTTCGCCGCTCATTACCACGGTGGGGATACCCTCGGCCGTGGCGATCTCGGCGGCGTGCAGTTTGGTGGACATACCGCCCGTGCCTAGCGGCGAGCCGGCCCCTTTGGCGGCGTGCAACAACTCGTCGGTGATCTTTTCCACCACGTCGATGCGGCGAGCCTCGGGGTTTTCACGCGGGTTATCGGTATACAATCCGTCAATATCGGTGAGCAGTATCAACAGGTCGGCGTGCGACAGCACCGCCACAATGGCAGAGAGGGTGTCGTTATCGCCGAATTCCAGTTCTTCGGTTGCCACCGTGTCGTTTTCGTTGATGATGGGCAGTGCGCCGAATTCCATCAGGCGGGCGAGGGTGTTGGCGGCGTTGCTTTTGCGGATCGCATCCTCCACCACGTCGCGGGTGAGCAATACCTGTGCGGTCTGGTGCCCGTATTCCGCAAAGAGTTTATCGTAAGTATACATCAATTCGCACTGGCCGACGGCGGCGGCGGCCTGTTTGCCGCCCACGTCGTGCGGGCGTTCCTTCAAGCCGAGCAGGCCGGCACCCACGCCGATGGCGGCGGAGGTGACCAGCAACACTTCCCGACCGGAATTCTTCAAATCAGCCAGCACTTTGACCAACTGTTCGATACGGCGAATGTTCAGCCGTCCGTTGGGATACGCGAGGGTGGAGGTGCCCACCTTCACGACAATACGATGGGCGGATTGCGGCGTATTCATACGAAAAACTTCCTTTATGACAAAATAAAAAGATAATATCATTTTACAGCATACCATCTTTTTCCGAAAATTGCAAGGTTTTCGCAGAGTTTTTCTGCCGCCCCGGTGTGCGGTGCAACAAATGAGGGAGAAGACCCGTGCGGGCCTTCTCCCTTCGTGTGTTTGCTTTTATTTCAGCGGGTCCGCGTGCCAAATGTCACGTGCGTAGTCCTCGATCGCACGGTCGGAGGTGAACACGCCGCTGCCGGCCGTGTTCAACAGTGCCATACGGGTAAAGCGGTCGCGGTCGCGGTACACCTCGCCCGAAAGCGTTTGTGCGCGGCAGTAATCTTCAAAGTCCGCCAGCACCATATACGGGTCGCGGGCAACCAGTGCATCCGCCACTTCGTGGAAGGTGCGCCCACCGAAACCTTTATACATAAAGTCGATCGCGCGGTGGATGCGGGGGTTTTGGTTGTACAGTGCACGGGGGTCGTAACCTTGACGTTTCAAGGCCTCTACTTCCTCGGTAAGCATACCGAACAGGAAAATATTGTCATCCCCCACGGCGTTGTAAATCTCCACGTTCGCACCGTCCAGCGTGCCGAGGGTAACGGCGCCGTTCATCATCAGTTTCATATTGCCCGTACCCGAGGCTTCGGTGCCGGCAAGCGAGATCTGCTCGCTGATATCCGCCGACGGCATCAAGCGTTCCGCCAAGGTCACGCGGTAATCCTCCAGATACACCACTTTCATCTTGTCGCGCATGTCGGGATCGTTGTTGATAAGATCCGCAAGGTAGCAGATAAAGCGAATGATCTCTTTGGCTACGTAATAACCGGGAGCGGACTTCGCGCCGAACAGATAGGTGCGCGGGGTGAATTCCATCTGCGGATCGTCTTTCAAGGTGAGGTAGGTGTGCAGAATGTTCAGCGCATTCAAGTGCTGACGCTTGTATTCGTGCAGACGCTTGACTTGCACGTCAAACAGCGAATCGGGATCCAGCACCACGCCGCACTGCTTTTTCACATAGTTGGCAAACCGCTCTTTGTTTTGGCGCTTGATAGCGGCAAAAGCATCGAGGGTGGCTTTGTCATCCGCAAAGTCGCGCAGTTTTGCAAGCTCGGCACCGTCCAGCGCAAAGCCGTCGCCGATGCGTTCTTGCAAGAACGCGGTAAGCGCGGGGTTTGCTTGGCAGAGCCAGCGGCGGTGAGCAATGCCGTTCGTTACGTTTTTGAATTTTTCGGGGGTGACGGTATAGGCATCGTGGAACACGGTGTCCTTTACAATCTCACTGTGCAGGCGGGACACGCCGTTCACCGAATGGCACGCCGCCACGCACAAATTCGCCATTTTCACCACACCGTAACTGAGGATCGCCATACGGCTGACCTTTTCCGTGTCGCCGCCGGTGGCCTGCATCATGGCGGCGCCGAAACGGTCGTTGATCTCGCACACGATCTGATAGATACGCGGCAGGCGCTGACGGAACAGGTCCTCGGGCCAGCATTCCAATGCTTCCGCCATCACCGTGTGGTTGGTATACGCAAAGGTGCGGGTGACGATGTTCCATGCATCGTCCCACGTGTAGCCGCACTCGTCCAGCAAAATACGCATCAGTTCGGGAATCGCCAGCGTGGGGTGAGTATCGTTGACATGCACCGCCGCGTGTGCAGGCAGGTCATCCAGCGTGGAATGTGTCTGCAGGTGGCGTTCCACAATATCCTGCACCGAAGCGGAAACAAGGAAGTATTGCTGGGACAGACGCAGGGACTTTCCTTCGCGGTGATTGTCCGCGGGATACAACACCTGCGTGATCACTTCCGCCATGGCCTTTTGTTCCATCGCACGCATATATTCGCCCTGATTAAACAGCGACATATCCATACCGGGGGCAGTGGCACTCCACAAACGCAGGGTGGACACGCCGCGCCCGTCTTTGCCGGCAACCATCAAGTCGAAGGCCTGTGCCAGCACGGTGGTGGCATCTTCGTGCACGATGCTGTGGTGGCCTTCGTTCCAACTTTCGCGGATATGGCCGTCAAACAGAACCTTTTTGGTCAACTCGGGGCGCGGTAACAGCCAGCTTTTGCCGCCGGGCAACCACATATCGGGCATTTCGGTCTGCCAGCCGTCCACCAGTTTTTGGCGGAAGATGCCGTATTCATAAAGCAGCGAGTAGCCGATAGCGGGAATCTTTTCGGTGGCAAGTGAATCGAGGAAGCAGGCAGCCAGACGACCGAGACCGCCGTTGCCCAGACCGGCATCCGATTCCAGTTCGTACAGTTTTTCAAGTTTTACGCCGTAACTTGCCATCACCTGTTCGGCCTCTTCGGTCAGATTCAGGTTATACAGCGTATTTTTGAGCGAACGGCCCATCAGAAATTCCATGCAAAGGTAATACACCTGTTTGGCATCCTGTTCGTGGGCTTCGTGGATGTGCTGAATACGTGCCGTGCGGAGTTTATCACGCAGGACGAGAACCAGCGCGTTATAAAAATGTTCATTGTTGGCATCGGCGGGCTGCAGGGAGAAGTTGTGGGACAACTTGGCTTCCAGCAACTGTGCCAACGACGGTTCTTTTGTGTTCGGTGCGATTTTTTTGGTGGCCATAAAAACGGTTGCCCCTTTCTGGGAATAGAAATAGATATCCCATTATACACCGAGTGCACAAAAAATGCAAGCGATTTTTGTGATATTACACAAGAAAAAAGGTGGAGTAATACGTCCTGCGAGTGAAGTGCTCAGCCTGCAACGTTTTCACGGTTTCGCCAACGGCGAAACGCGAGGTGAAATATATGCCTCGCGAGTGAAAACTTGCCGTAAAAACGCATGGTTAATGCGTTTTTACAGGTCGTGGTATCCTGTGCACAAAAAAGCTAGTGATTTTTGCGACATTACACAAGGAGAAAGGTGGAATTATACG
>SVPM01000072.1 GCA_015065865.1 Oscillospiraceae bacterium
GGCGGCGGGCAGATACAACCGCGCCATCTTCTGCTTTTCGTTCCACAAAAGGCGCAGTTGGATATCCAGCGTGCCGTCTGCCGAAAAAACGTACTTTATCACGGCGCGGGACGTGCGATAGCCGAGCACCGCTTCCACCACCGTGCGGACATCGCCGCTCTCGATCACGTGAACCGCCTCCAACGGTGTATCTACACAGCAAAATTCCGCCGTTTCCTCCGGCGTGAGCAGCGAAAACTCGCCCACCTTATCTTTCCACGCGTGCGCTTCCATAAACCACGGGTCGTAATTATCATCAAACACTTCTATCGCGCCGGCACCCGCTTTCAAGTATGCGCGTTCGGCATCGCCATAAGCGGCGATGCAGCCGCTTTCGCGGTCGATCAGCAACGTCTTGCCGCCGCCCGCCAAGCGGTAGCGATTTCCGTCCGTTTCGGCCGTGGGGGTAGGTTTTTGCGGAAGCGTTTCAAATCCACAGGCAAAACGGTTGATGCACATAGGGGCCAGTGTCGCGTGGAACACCACCCGTTTGCGCCACTCGAGCGGAATGGTGGAATGCTCCTTTTCACATTGGGCAGGGCAACGCACGCCCTCCTCGCTGTATACAACGGGTTGCAGGAATTCGGGGTTCCAATTTTGGTCCCACAGCATAAACTCCGCCGTGATATCCCCCTCCACTGCATACGGGTACGGATTATAGACGAAGATCGGAATGGTATCCTCCGCCGATTTCGGCTGGTCGGCACACAGCGCAAAAAAGGCACGTGCCCGCACGCGGGAAAGCACTTCCTGCCCGTGATTCAGCATACGCAGCGACATCTCTTCGGCCGGCTGAATGGACGAACCGGGGAGCATATCGTGAAACTGCACCGTGTTGATATCGTACAGCGCCTCGGCCAACTCGGCACGCGGAAACGGCATACCCGCACTGAGCGCCGCGTGCACCGCCATCGCTTCGGTCATACAATACGTGCTTTCTGCCGCACGGTACGTCTGTTTAATGCGAATTTGGCTGGTGTAGCAGCCGGGGGACCACGATTGCAGAGAGTGTGCAAACGGGGGCAGTTTTTTGTTGTCCAACGTGGCGAAGTACGCTTCGGGCGTGGAGTGGATCATGGTGTCACCTGCCGCCGCCACCTCGCCGATCAAGGCGGACAGATCCTCCAGATCTTTTTTCGAAGGGCCGCCGCCGTGATTGCCGATGCCCCACAAACACAATTCGTCCTCGTTGTTCGGACACTCGTCGTAATAATTCCGCGCTTTTTCGGCTGCTTGGCCTTTGGGCGAGCTGTAACCGCCTTTCATACGCACCGCCGCCACAGAAGAACCGTCGTATCCCTGCCAACAGAATCGTTCGGCCGGTAATGTAAGGTCGTTCGCATTCGGTCGCATAAACAAATAGCCGGTATACCCGCTTTTTGCCATGATCTGCACCAATCCGCGCGTGTGGCCGAACGGGTCAACGTTCACCGCCACCGTGGGCGCCTTGCCGAATGCGGCGGCAAAATATTGCCGCCCTGCCAATATCTGCCGCACGAAGAATTCACCGCTCGGCATATTGCAATCGGGCTGCAGGTGCCAGCCGCCCATCACGTGCCATTTGCCGCGGGCGACAAGGTCTTGTATGCGCCGAAACAACGCGGTATCATACTCCTCGATCCAACGATACAGCAAGGCTTCGTTATGACAAAAGATAAAATCCTCATATTCTTCGCAAAAGTCGGCCGCAATGCGAAAGGTGGACAAAGCCTCTGCGGCGCCTTCCTCCCACTCCCATTGCCACACGGGATCCAAGTGGGCGTTACACAACAGGAAAATTCGTTTAGACATATTTCACACCATCCTTTGCGTTTTATTGTAACACAGCGCCTTTTCTCATGTCAATGTGTTTTCCGTGCAGTTTCCCTCTCATCGCTAACACTTTTTCGGAATCCTCGGCACAACCGAGGGGCAAGTAAATATCCACCGGCATAGCCGATGGATGTTCAAAAACGCCTGTAAGGGGATTGTTACTTGGTACCCGTAAACGGACGCTCCTTTGCCAAAGCTCCCCTTGTCAGGGGAGCTGGCGAGCGTAGCGAGACTGAGGGGTAGTGAAACATCGCAGAAACGTGTTTCTCCTACTACCCCTCCGATTTTTGGTCGCTCTCACGGCCAAAAATCACCTCCCCTGACAAGGGGAGGTAAGGCTTCTTTGATCGTTTCATTGTCCATCTTTTCAAGATGTATCTTTTCCCACTCACCGCTAAAGCTTTTTTGAACCACCGGCACAGCCGGTGGGTTTTCGCTCACAAAATAAATGAACACCCGAAAGCAAATGCTCTCGGGTGTTTTTGTTACGTTTCCAGTGCCGCCATTGCCTCGCGAAACAACTCGCGCAGGCGGTCGCGTTGACCATCCAGATACAGATAACCAAACAAGGCTTCTAAGCCGGTCGCGCGGTGATATTCGGGGGAGTTGCGGGACGTGTGGGCGTTGCGCCCGCGGCGAAACACCGCCTCCTCAGCTTCGGTAAGTTGCGGCAACAGCCGTTCCATCGCCGCCGATTGCGCTTCGGCACGCACCAGATCGACCGATGCTTTGTGCAACGTGCCCACAGGGCGGTTGGCTTCGCACGCCAAGTGTTCCCGCACCATCAGTCCGTACACACCGTCCCCCACAAACGCGAGCGTTAGGGGGCTGAGCGAAGAAGGAGTAACGCCATCCGTCAATAAACGAAAGGTTTCCAAAAACCCACCCCCATCAGTTCACAAACTCAAAGTCAAAATCGTAAAGGCTCACCGTATCGCCTTCCTGTACACCGGCTTCGCGCAGGGCATCAATAACGCCCGACGTCTGCAACACACGCTGGAAATACTGCAAGCTTTCATAGTCATCGATATCCACGGTACGCAGAACGGGCAACAGCCAATCTGCCTCCACAAAATATACGTCGTCCTCCACCGTGATGGTGGGCTTGCGCGCGGTTTCTTCCACCGTCACCGCCGGCGCCTCGGGTTCGAATTCCCGAATAGGCGGCAACGTCTGCAGTTGTTCCGCGCAGGCTTTGATCAAGTCTTCGGTGCCGTGAGCGATCGCCGCCATCATCGGGAAGAAGCGGTAGCCGCGCTTTTCCATCTCTGCGCCGAACGCTTCCACCGCCGCATCATCCACCAGATCGCACTTGTTGCCCGCCACGATCATCGGGCGCGCCGCCAAATCGGGGTTAAACTCCTGCAATTCGCGGTTGATAATGTCAAAATCCTCCAGCGGATCACGCCCCTCGCTGCCTGCCACATCCACCACGTGAACCAACAGGCGGCAACGCTCCACATGCCGCAAAAAGTCGTGACCTAAACCTACCCCCTCGGATGCCCCCTCAATAATGCCGGGGATATCCGCCATCACGAAGGACACGCCTTCGGTCACGCGGACCACGCCCAGCACGGGCGACAGGGTGGTGAAATGATAATCCGCAATCGCGGGCTTGGCTTCGCTCACTACCGAAACGAGGGTGGATTTTCCCACGTTGGGGAAGCCGACCAAGCCGACGTCGGCAAGCAATTTCAGTTCCAACCGCAATTCCGGTGCTTCGCCCGGAATGCCGGGTTTCGCAAAGCGCGGCGTTTGGCGTGTGGGGGTGGCAAAATGGGCGTTGCCCCAGCCGCCGCGGCCGCCGTGCGCCGCAACAAACGGTTCGTCGCCCGACATATCCGCCATCAGACGGCCGGTGGTGTTATCGTAGATCAAGGTGCCGCGCGGCACTTTGATGACGAGATCCGCCCCCGCTTTGCCGAAACAGCGCTTAGCACCGCCGTTTTGGCCGTGTTCCGCCGCGTATTTGCGCTTATAGCGAAAATCCGACAAGGTGTTGCAGTTATCCTCCGCTTGGAAGACGATGTTGCCGCCGCGGCCGCCGTCGCCGCCGTCGGGACCGCCCGAGGCCACGTATTTTTCGCGGTGGAAAGACACCGCGCCGTTACCGCCGTTTCCCGCGCGCACCTGAATGATCGCCTTATCGATAAACATAGAAATCCCTTCTTTCAAGTAAAAAACGGGAGTGCCGCCGTTGCTGCACTCCCGTTTTGAGCCTTACTGCTCGACCGCGTACACGCTCACGCGCTTGCGATCCTTGCCCACGCGCTCGAAACGCACGGTGCCGTTCACCAAAGCGAACA
>SVPM01000018.1 GCA_015065865.1 Oscillospiraceae bacterium
TGCGCGGTGCGCGCGGTAACTCGGGTGTTATTCTGTCGTTGCTGTTCCGCGGCTTTTCCAAGGGTCTGAAGGGCTTGGAAGAGGCGGACGGTGCGGCGTTGGCGAACGCGTTGACACTGGGTGTGGAAGCGGCATATAAGGCCGTGATGAAGCCGACCGAAGGCACCATCTTGACGGTGGCGCGTGAGGCGGCGGAAAAAGGCCGTGCAGTGGCCGAAACCGACAGTTCGGTGGAGGCGGTGTGGCCCGCTATCTGCGAAGAAGCGGCGGCTTCGCTTGCCCGCACTCCCGAACTGCTTCCCCAACTCAAAAAGGCGGGTGTGGTGGATGCCGGCGGCCAAGGTTTCTTGATCATCATCAACGCAATGCAAGCGGTGTTTGCGGGCGGTGAAGTGGTGGAAGGCGATGTGTCCGCCGCCGTCAAAACAGCTCCCAAGCAGAGTGCGGCTGCGACGTTTGAAACGGATATCGAATTCCCCTATTGCACCGAGTTTATCGTAGCACGCGATAAAAAGGTGGATAAAGATCCGATGCGCCTGCGTGCGTATTTGGAATCCATCGGCGACTGTGTTGTGGTGGTGGATGATGAGGACATCATCAAGGTGCACGTGCACACCAAGGATCCCGGCAAGGCGTTGTCCGCCGGTGTGGAATACGGTGCATTCGAAACCGTGAAGGTGGAGAATATGTTGATTCAGCACGAAAACGCCGGTTGGGCCGAAAGCGAAGAGACCGCCGCGCCTGTCCCGCAGCGTGCCGAACCCGAAAATGAAGTCGGTTTTGTGGCCGTCGCCGCAGGTGACGGTCTGCAAGGCCTGTTTACCGATCTGGGGTGTGACCACGTGGTTTCGGGCGGCCAGACGATGAACCCTTCGACCGACGATATCTTGAGCGCGATCGAAGCCACTCCCGCGAAGGTGGTATATGTTCTGCCCAACAACAAGAACATCATTTTGGCGGCGGAACAGGCGGTGCCGTTGGCGGACCGCACGGTGCACGTGTTGCCCACGCGCACCATTCCGCAGGGCGTTTCCGCCATGTTGAATTACGATCCCGACGGCTCGGTGGAGGATAATCTGTTGGCTATGACGCGGGCGGCGGAGAACGTTTCCACCGGTCAGATCACCTTTGCCGCACGTGACAGCGAGTTTGGCGGCAGTGCTATTCGCAAAGGTGAGATCTTGGCGCTGGACGGCAGTAAAGTTGCATTTGTGGACAAAGAGGTGGAACACGCCGCGATCAAGTTGACCCGTCATTTGGTGTCGGCGCGTAATACGGCAGGGCAGGATACGTCGTTTGTCACGTTGATGTACGGTGCCGATACCACCGAAGCGGAAGCGGAGGCGGTGTGCGAAGGCATTCGCGCCAAACTCGGCAACGACATCGAAGTATCGGCAATTGCCGGTGGCCAACCGGTGTATTACTACATCATTTCGGTGGAATAAAACAACAGTCATGACCACCCCTAAAAGGGGTGGTCATGACGCGCGGCCTATAAGGCCTTGACAAAAGCCAGCGCCTAAATGATGCTGGCTTTCACTTCGTTAAAGCCACGGTGGAATGATTACTTGCTACCCTTGAAAGGGTCTTCGTATTCCTTCTTGCTCAAACTGTCTTCGATTTGGTCTTGTTTATCTTGCTCTCGTATGTATTTTTGCACAGTAGCAGTGTTAATTCCTACTGTACTTACATAATAACCGGTAGCCCAGAAATTTCGATTTCCAAACTTGTACTTTAAATTTGCATGCCTTTCGAAAATCATCATTGCGCTTTTCCCTTTGAGGTATCCCATAAACGAAGAAATGCTCATTTTCGGCGGCACACTAACTAAGATATGTACGTGGTCCGGCATCATGTGCCCCTCTATAATTTCCACACCTTTCCACTTACACAAATCTTTAATGATTTGCTGTATGTCTTTTCTCAGTTCGTTGTATATGATTTTTCGACGATATTTAGGTGTGAAAACTATATGGTACTTGCATACCCACTTTGTATGTGCTAAACTATTTGCCATAAGGGACATCCTTTCTGTTTTTTGTTTTGGTGGCTTGAACAATCACCATTATCACAGAAAGAATGTCCCTTTGCTTAAGCTTTAATCCCACCCGCATAGCGGGCGGTTGTTGAGCGCTCACCTTCGGCGAGCGCTCTGACGCTAAAGCACTAAACATAAAAACTCTCTGTTGTATTCAGCAGAGAGTTTTTTGTTCAAATGTAGTGTTCCAAGATGTACTTCATCGCGTGTTCATCGTTTGTGCAGATGACCTCGTCTGCCGCCGCTTTCACATCCTCCCATGCGTTGCCCATTGCAAGGCCGAGCCCCGCAGCTTCAATGTTTGAAAGGTCATTGTGGGAGTCGCCGACGGCGATGGTGGCGGCGCGGTCCACACCGAGCAAGTCTGCCAAGCGCCACAGCCCTTTGCCTTTCCCGGCATCTTTGTGATACACTTCAATGTTGGCAACGTCCGATGAGGTGCAGTCCATCATGGGGTGTGCATCGATACGACGGCGAAATGCGGCTTGTTCATCGGGGGAATGGAAATTGATACAAGTCATTTCCACCGCGGTCTGGCGGCGGCAAAACCCTTCAAAATCGTGAAGCGGTTCGATGAAATACCGCAAAAACCGTTTATACGGTTCGGTATAGCGAAAATGGTCGAGCACCGCTTCGCTCGAGCGGGTATCACGATAGGAACGGCCTGCCACGCGAACGGCATAATGCACTTCGTATTCGGTGAGCATATCCATCAATTCATTGTGCAGAGCGTGGTCCATATACACACCGTGGAAGGTGTCCTCCTCGCGGTCGTAGATGGAGGCGCCGTCCGAATGAATGATATAACGAAACAGCGGGTTATCCCGAATGACGGGAGGCATTTCATGGAGTGTGCGCCCTGAGGACGGCACCACTTCTACGCCTTTTTCCTTAAGTGTGCGGATGGCGGCGATGTTTTCTTCGCTTAGATCCGCTCGGCTGTTGAACAAGGTGCCGTCCAGATCGGTGGCAATAATTTTATACTTCGGCATGGCGTTCTCCTTTGAAGTACTGTTCGTAGATGTGGGTGATGGGGGAGTCGGTGTTGGGGACGATAACGCTGTCCGCCACAGCTTTCAATGCTTCGGTTGCGTTGCCCACGGCAAGGCCCAACCCCGCCGCCGTGACCGAGGAAATGTCGTTGCCCGTGTCGCCCACGGCGACGATCTCGCGGCGGTCGATGCCGAGTTTCGCCGCCAGATTCAAAAGTGCGTTGCCCTTGCCGGCTTTTGCGTGGAACACCTCCAACAGCGTGCCGTAGGAGTTGGCGGCGTAGATCTCGCCGCTCGATTCCAGTGCCGCTTTGCAAGCGGCGGTCGCTTCTGCACTCGGCAAAAAGACACAGATCATTTCGGTGTCTTCCAGATCCCGCGTGAAAGCGGCGTAATCGTCAATACGCACGGCATACCGGTCCAAAAAATCCCGATCGTAATCGTTCACGCCGTAGGTGGCATAGGTCGCCGCATTGTGACGGGTGGCATCGGAATGGGTGCGGCTGTTGTAGCGGATATAATATAAGGCGTTGTAGGAGTGCAGAATGGAGAGCACTTCTTGCAACAGGCGGTTGGAGATACCGCAGATCGTGCGGGTGTCGGTCACTTTATCGTAGGTCACAGCACCGTTGGCGGAAATGTAATAGCGAATGGCGGGGTCGTTTCGCAACTCTTCGGGAATTTCGCTGTGCACCCGTCCCGTGCACGGAACGAAAGGAATGCCCGCCGCCGCCATACGGCGCACAGTATCCCAATCGGCGGGGGAAGCCGTCATATCGTGCCGCAAAAAGGTGCCGTCCAGATCGCTGAAAAGAATTTTATACCCCATTGTCCAATACCGCCTTTCATACCAAAGGATTATAGCATTTGTTTTTTGGAAAGTCAAGAAAGCGGAATAGGAAATTATCGGGGAGAGGGCAGGAGGCCCGTTGCTGCGGTCGTGCTCCCCGATTTTTTGCAAAAAGCAACAGAGAGAACGCAAAGCGTTCTCTCTGTTTAAGAAGAGGGGGTCAGCGTTGCACGCGACCCGAACCGTCGCCGCCCGCCAGTTTTTCCACTTCGGAAACCGAAACGCGGTTGTAATCGCCTTCCACCGAGTGCTTCAGCGCGGAGGCTGCCACCGCAAATTCGATCGCTTCGGCCGTGCTCTTACCGCTGAGCAAAGAGTAGATAAGACCGCCGCCGAACGAGTCGCCGCCGCCCACGCGGTCTACGATGTGCAGATGATAGGATTTGGAGAAACAGTAGTTCTCACCGTCATACAGCATACCGGCCCAGTCGTTATCACTGGCGGAGAGGGAGGTACGCAGGGTGATGGCAACCTTCTCGAATCCGAAACGGTCGGCAAGCTGCTTGGCTACCGATCTGTAACCATCGTGGTTGAGTTTGCCGCCGTAGATATCGGTGCCTTCCGCTTCAATGCCGAAGACGTCTTTGGCATCCTCCTCGTTGGAGATACAGACGTCCACGTATTGACACAGGTCGCTCATCGCTGCACGCGCTTGCTCACGCGTCCACAACTTGCCGCGGTAGTTCAAATCGCAGGAGATCTTCACGCCGTGCGCCTTGGCGGCTTTGCACGCTTCGCGGCAGATCTCCACGAGGTTCGGACCCAACGCGGGGGTGATGCCCGTGAAATGGAACCAGTCCGCCCCTTCAAAAATGTCGTCCCAATCAAAGTCGGTAGGTTGTGCTTCCTGAATAGCGGAATGAGCACGGTCATAAATGCAGACCGAACCGCGCTGAGAAGCACCCTTTTCAAGAAAATAGATGCCCACGCGGTCACCGCCGCGCACCACTTTCGAGGTGTCCACCCCGAAGTAACGCAGGGAATCCACCGCCGCTTGACCGATGGCGTGTTTGGGCAGTTTGGTGACGTACACACTATCCATACCGTAGTTTGCGAGCGACACGGCAACGTTGGCTTCGCCGCCGCCGAAGGTGGCTTGCATTTGGTCGTTTTGGAAGAAACGATAGTATCCGTTAGGGGCGAGTCGCAACATCAACTCACCGAAAGTTACGATCTTAGCCATTCTGACGCGCCTCCTTTACAATATCTGCCGACTCACGGCAGAGTGCGGTGATCTCGTCCCACTTTTGGTTGTCGATCAACTCAGCGGTGACCATATACGAACCGCCGCAGGCACAGATAACGGGGCAGGAAAGGTACTCTTTCAGATTCTTAAGCGAGATGCCGCCTGTCGGCATCACCTTAAACATCGGGAACGGGGCCGCCATTGCTTTGATCTTTTGAAGACCGCCCGACTGTTCGGCGGGGAAGAATTTTAACACTTCAAGCCCGAATTTCAGCGCGGCGTGATAATCGGTGGGGGTGGTGCAACCGGGGTAGATCGGCATACCTTTTTCCACGCAATACGCCACGAGATCGGGGTCAAAGCCGGGGGTGACAATGAAATCGGCACCGGCGGCCGCCGCCTTGTCCACGTGTTCACGCGTGAGCACCGTGCCGGCACCCACCAGCATATCGGGGCACGCTTCCCGCATTAAGCGAATGGCGGTATCGGCACCCGCGGCACGGAAGGTCACTTCCGCCACCGGCACGTCGCCCGCACACAACGCACGCGCCAACGGCGCGGCATCCCGTTCGGGGTTGTTCAATTTAATGACCGGCACCACGCCGATCGCGGCAATACGTTCATTCACGGAATTCATAACGTTCACTCCTATTTCCATTCTGACTCTACCTTAGCACAGTGGTTCGGCAATTACAATAGGCGGAAAATAAAAGGGCAGAAAATACATATTTTTCAGCAGATTATACCCCCGAATATGCCGAGAAACCGCCGTCGATCGGGAGTACCACACCGGTGATGAAACCGGCCGCCTTCTCGTTCAGCAAGAACAAAAGGCCGCCTTCCAGTTCGGCGGTTTCGCCGAACCGCCCCATCGGTGTTGCCGCCAAGATCTTGCCCGTGCGAGCGGTGGGGGTGCCGTCCTCGTTCCACAAGAGTTTGGCATTCTGCTTGGTGGAAAAGAAGCCGGGGGCAATCGCGTTTACACGGATACCCACGCGGGAGAAGTGTACCGCCAACCACTGGGTGAAGTTGGAGATCGCCGCTTTGGCACCCGAATAGGCAGGGATCTTGGTGAGCGGGGTGTAGGCGTTCATAGAGGAAATGTTTAAGATCGAACATCCCTCACGCCCCACCATCTGTGCGGCAAACGCCTGCGTGGGGATGAGCGTGCCGAGGAAATTCAAATTGAATACAAATCCCACGCCGTCCGCTTCCAGATCAAAGAAACTTTTGGTATCGGCATCAATATCACCGAGTTCAAAATACTCTTTGTCGGTAGTGGCGTGGGGGTTGTTACCGCCTGCGCCGTTGATCAAAACGTCGCACGGGCCGAGATCTTCGGCAACCGCGGCCGCGACTTCTTGGCAAAGTGCCTTATCCAGCACGTTGCACGCATACGCTTTGGCGATACCGCCCTCGGCGGTGATCTCCTCGGCAAAGGTGCGGGCGGCTTCCTCGTTCAGGTCCAACAAGGCGACTTTTGCCCCTGCCCGTGCCAACACTTTGGCAAAATGACTGCACAACACACCGCCGGCACCCGTGACGACGGCAACTTTACCCGTAAGGTCGGTGTTCAAAACATTGGGTTGCATAACGTTCTCTCCTTATTATTTCTCCAATTTATCCAACATATCCCACACACCGAGCATATACATAATGCCGAGTGCGCGGTCATACAAGCCGTAGCCGGGGCGGACGTTGCCGGGACCTTCACTCCACAAATGGCGGCCGTGGTCGGGACGGATGTATCCTTCAAAACCGCAGTCGTGGTACGCCTTTAAAATGTCCAGAATACCCGTGTCACCGTCGCAGTCGCGGTGGCTGGCTTCCGAAAAATCGCCGTTTTCAAAATGCTTCACGTTGCGAATATGCGCGAACGCGATACGGTTGCAGTGGCGGCGCACGATGTCTGCCACGCAGGTGTCGGGGTTGGCGTTCAAACTGCCGGAACAGAGGGTGAGGCAGTTGCAGGGATGGTCCACCATTTTGAGAAAACGGTCGATGCTCGGCTCGTCCACCAACAGGCGGGGAAGACCGAAGATATCCCACGGCGGGTCGTCCATGTGAATCGCCATTTTGACGTCACATTCCTCACAGGTGGGCATCAACGCTTCCAAAAAATATTTGAGATTCGCCCACAGTTTTTCATGATCGATCCCTTCGTAGGCGCGGAACAGTTCATCCAGTTTTGCCATACGCTCGGGCTCCCAACCGGGGAAGGACATATTGTATTTTTCAGTGAAATCCAAAATGTATTTTGCCATCGCATTGTAATCATCTTGGATCATACCTTTCTCATAAAAGAGAGCGGTGGAGCCATCCCCCACGGGGTGGAACAGATTGGAACGCGTCCAGTCGAAAATGGGCATAAAGTTGTAACAGATGACCTTCACGCCGAATTTCGACAGGTTGCGAATGGTGGTCTTATAATTCTCGATATACGTGTCACGCGTGGGCAGACCGATCTTGATGTCGTCGTGTACGTTGACCGATTCCACCACGTCCATATTGAAACCGTATTCATCCAGTTGTCGTTTTACTTCGGCGATTTCTTCAATTTCCCACACTTCACCCGGCATTTTGTGGTGCAGTGCCCAGACGATAGAGGTCACACCCGGAATCTGTTTTATATCCGCCAAAGTGATCTTGTCGTTTCCTTCGCCGTACCAGCGAAAACCCATTTGCATCGGCATATTATTTCCTCCTCACCTCAAAGTACCGTTCGGCATTTCGATAACAGATATCCTGCACTAATCCGCCGAGAGTGGGCATATCGGCGGGATATTCGCCGTTTTCCACAAGGCCGCCGATCAGTTCACACAAAATGCGGCGGAAATATTCGTGTCGCGTATAGCTTAGGAAACTGCGGGAATCGGTGAGCATACCCACGAAATTACCCAAAATACTCAAGTTGGCAAGGCTGGTCAACTGGTCGATCATACCTTGCTTAGTGTCGTTGAACCACCACGCACTGCCGTGTTGCAGTTTGCCTCTGATCTCACTGCCTTGGAAAGAACCGATCAGCGAGTCGAGGAAAGCGTTGTCGCCGCCGTCCAGACTGTAAAGGATCGTGCGCGGCAGGGCGTTTTGCGTGTGCATGGCATCCAGCAGTAAGGCCAGTGCATTGGCACCGCCGAGCGGCCCGATGCAATCAAAGCCCGTATCGGGCCCCAGTTGGCGGAACATGGCGGAGTTGGGGTTACGCAGGCAGTTGTAATGGATCTGCATTACCCAGCCGCGGCGGGTATACTCCGCAGCACAGCAGAGCAAAAGCGCGGTTTTGAGTGCGGCGGCCTCGTCCGCCGTTACCGCCTCGCCTCGCAGTCCTTTTTTCACCACCGCATCCACCGTGCGACGATCTTGCAAACGGAATACCGCAAAATCCAAGCCGTGGTCGCTGGCGCGGCACCCGTGTGCGGCAAAATGTTCGATACGGCGTATCAGTGCGGTTTCCAATGCGTCGATACCGTCGATAGCAACGCCCGATACCTCGCTCAAACGGGTAATGTACGCAAGCCAACCCGCTTTATCAATGTTCAGCGCTTTGTCGGGGCGGAAGGAGGGAGCAACGGTTGCGGACATAGTGGTATCGGCGGCCAGCTTTTTGTGCCATTCCAGTGAATCCACGGGGTCATCGGTCGTCCCGATAAAGGCCACGTTGCTTTGTGCGATCAACCCGCGCACACCCATATTTTCATTCTTCAAACGTTCGGCAGTAAGCTGCCATACCTCTTCGGCGGTGTCACCGTTCAGCACGCCCTCATACCCGAAATAGGTTTTCAGTTCCAAATGGCACCAGTGATACATCGGGTTACCGATCGCGCGGGGCAGCGCTTCGGCAAATTTTTGGAACTTCTCACGGTCGGGTGCATCGCCGGTGATGAAACGCTCCTCCACACCGTTCGAACGCATCAAGCGCCACTTATAATGATCGCCCGCCAGCCAGACCTGCGCGATGTTGTCAAAGCGCTTATCTTCAAAAATCTCTTGCGGACTGACGTGGCAGTGATAGTCTATAATGGGCATCGCCGCTGCATAGTCGTGGAACAGCGTGCGCGCCGTGGGGGTGGAAAGCAGAAAGTCTTTGTCCATAAACGGTTTCATATACGTAACTCCTCTCGGACACATTTTGTTATACTATAATAAGCATAGTATAGCACATTCGTTTTGCAAAGATAATTGTAGAAATTGCTTGACATATTGCAAAAATTGCGGTAATATGATAGCGTTTTCAGAAAAGAGGTGAGGAAATGCTCCGTCAAGCACAGCAATTTGACCCGCGGCAGACCATGTGCCGCACAGGCTTTGAAGTGTTTCACTACCGCGATGCACGGCCGGAGGAAGTGGCGGTGCATCACCACGATTTTTATGAAGTCTACCTATTCTTGAGCGGCGAGGTAGACTACTGGGTGGACGGTCGCCTTTATCATTTGCAGACGGGCGATCTCTTACTTATCAATCCGTTGGAATTGCACCGCCCGATCGTGAAGGCGGACAATACGGCGTATGAGCGGGTGGTGCTGTGGATCGAAAAGAAGTATCTGGAAAACCTGTCCATCGAAAACGTCAGCCTCACCCGTTGTTTCGACCATTCCCGCCCCGACCATTCCAATCTGTTGCGGCCATCGACGTTGTGGCGAACGGATATTACGGCACGGTTGAACGCGCTGGTGCGGGAATATTACAGTGAAGAATACGGCAGTGCCGTGTGTGCCGACGGTTTGTTTTTGCAGTTTATGGTGGAACTCAATCGTTTGGCGTTGCAGAACGACAGCAACCTGTTACGGGAAGAGTCGTCGCCGCTGGTGAGTAAAGTGTTGGCCTATATGGCGGAACATTATGCAGAAGAGTTATCGCTCGATTCACTGGCACAGCAATTTTTTGTGAGTAAATATCATCTTTCGCACGAATTCAGTCGCACGGTCGGTGTGGGGGTGTATCGCTATTTGACACTCAAGCGCTTGTTGATCGCCAAGCAAATGATGGACGACGGCGTGCCGCCGGGAGAGGTGTTTGCCGTTTGCGGATTTCGGGATTATACCAGTTTTTACCGTGCGTTTAAAGCGGAGTACGGCCTCAGCCCGCGCGCCTGCACGGGACGTAACGAATAAAGAACGGAGAAAATCGGTTGCACGATTTTCTCCGTTTTGTATTTTTGCCTGCAATGCGCCCATACTACACCTCGAAGGGGGCTGTGCCGATGTTGCGGGAAGAGGGTCTGCGTCCGTTCGGTGTGCGGGACAAAATAGGGTATTTGTTAGGGGATCTCGGCAATGATTTCACCTTTTTGCTGGCCTCGTCGTTTTTGCTGAAGTTTTATACCGACGTGATGGGCGTAAGTCCCCTCACGGTTGGCCTTTTGATGATGGTGACACGGTTTTTGGATGCTTTCACCGACGTGGCGATGGGGCGTATTTGCGACCATAGTCGCCGCACGGCGGCAGGCAAATTTAAGCCGTGGTTGCGGCGTATGTGTGTGCCGGTGGCGTTGCTTTCGTTTTTGTTGTATCCCGCGTTTCTGGCGGCCGCACCCACGATCGTGAAGGTGGTGTGGCTGTTCGGGGTATACATCCTGTGGGGGTCTGTGTGCTATACCGCCATTAACATTCCGTACGGTTCCATGGCATCGGCGATCTCGCCCGAAGCGGGTGACCGACAATCCCTTTCCACATGGCGCACGATGGGGGGTATGTTCGCGGGGGTCGCCGTTTCGGTAGTGGTGCCGCTGTTGGCATACGATACGGTCGGCACGGGGGAGGAGGCACGCGTGGTGCTGAACGGCGGGCGGTTTATGCTGTTGGCCGGTGTGTTTTCACTGTTGGCGGTGGCGTGCTATCTGTTATGTTATCGTCTGGTGACCGAACGGGTGCGGGTGAGGTCGGCGGAGCAAAAGCCTCCCTCGTTTTTGGACATGATCAAAAACGCCGTGAAAAATCGGGCGTTAATCTCGATCATTGCGGCATCGGTGGTGATGCTGTTTGCCCAGTTGACCTTGCAGTCAATGGCAGGATACGTCTTTCCGAATTATTACCGTAATGCCGCCGCCCAATCTGCCTCGACACTGGTGATGGGCATTGCCATGGCGGTGGCGGCCGCTGTGGCCAAACCGCTTGCGGCACGCTTTGGAAAAGCGGAGATCAGTGCGGTGTCGAACGTGTTTGCGGCGGCGGTGAGTTTGGCGCTGTGGTTGTGGCGGCCGCAAAACGTGTGGGTATACGTGGCGGTACAAGGTCTTTGCTGGTTGGGGCTGGGCTTGTTTTCCATGGTGAGTTGGGCGTTGATCACCGACGTGATCGACCATGCGGAACTCAAGAACGGCGTGCGCGAGGACGGCGCAGTGTATGCGTTGTACTCCTTTGCACGCAAACTCGGGCAGGCGGCGGCCGCTGGATTCAGCGGTGTTCTGCTCGGTGCGGTGGGGTACAGCGAGGCCACGGCGTTTGATCCGGCGGTGACACGGGGCATCTTCACGGTATCGACACTGGTACCGGCGATCGGATTCTTGCTGTTGGCGGCGGTGCTGTGGTTTTGGTATCCGTTGCACAAACGACAGGTGCAGGAAAATACCGAAGCGCTCAAACAAAAGCATAACGAATAAAAAGCGATGCACGGTATTTTCCGTGCATCGCTTTTTATCCAACGTGTTCTTTTAAATACGCCATCGCTTCGCGATAGCCTGCGAAGCCTTTGCCGGCAATCGTGGTCAGGCAAGCCGCACGCACGTAGGAAATTTGGCGGAAGTCCTCCCGCTTCGTCACGTCCGAAATGTGTACCTCCACCGTGGGGATGGCCACCGCTTTCAAGGCGTCCAACAGCGCCACACTGGTGTGGGTATAGGCGGCGGGGTTGAACACGATGCCGTCTACTTGACCGTAGGCCGTTTGAATACGGTCCACGAGGTCCCCCTCGTGATTGCTCTGATAACAGGTGATCTCCACGTCCAATTCCGCCGCCCACAGTGCCAGACTGTCCAGCAGGTCGGCATAGGTGCCGTTGCCGTAGACGGCGGGTTCGCGAAGGCCGAGCAGGTTGATGTTCGGGCCGTTTAAGATAAGCAATTTCATAGATTCATTCTCCTTTCGGTGCACCGAGTAAGGGGGCGTGTTCCAGTTGGTGCAGGCAGTCTGCCACCGTTTGTTTGAGCGGGCGGTCGTTGGAAACGGTAATCTCCGCAAACCGCTGATATCGCGGCAGGCGTGCTTCGTACATCGCCGCCAATGCACCACGGTCGGTAGAGAGCGGACGGCCCGCCGTCGCCAATTTTTCGAGCGGCCGTGTCAGCCACACGATGCGACCGTTTTGAGCGAGCGGGGCGAAGTTTTGCTCGGCCAAAACGGCGCCGCCGCCGGTGGCGATCACCGCACCGCCCAGTTTGCCTTGCTCGGCGATAATGCGGCTTTCCCATTCGCGGAACAAGGTTTCGCCGCCCTCGTTGAACAGTGCGGGAATGGAGCGGCCCGTCGCGCGGACGACTTCTTCATCCAAGTCCACGAAACGGCGACCGGTCTGTTTGGCCAACGCTTGCCCGACGGCGGTTTTCCCGCATCCGGGCATACCCACTAACACGACGTTGGAAAGTGCGGCGGTAAGGTCGCGCAATATGTGCTCGATTTTGTCGTCCGAAACGGTGGTTTCGGTGAACATTTGTGCTGCCGCCTTGGCTTGTGCCACCAGCATCGGCAGACCGTTACAGCAGGGAATACCGCGGGCTTCCGCCTCCAGCATCATAGCGGTACGTAACGGGTTATAGATCATATCCACAAACCCCTCACAGCGGGGGAATCGGGAAAGGGACAACACCGCATCGGGGCAGTGGGGATACATCCCCACCGGCGTGGTGTTGATCACCAATTCCGCATCGGCATACGCGTCGATATCCGCATAGGTGACTACCCCATCGGAAGCGGTGCGGCTGACGACCGTCACCGCGCGCGCACCCATATCTTCCAAAACAACGCGCACCGTGCGGCAGACACCGCCGTTACCGAGCACGGCCGCCTTCTTGCCGCGCGGGTCAATGCCGGCATAGTTGAGCAGTCGGCAAAGCCCTTCGTAATCGGTGTTGTGTCCCGTAATGCGGCGATTATCGTCGTATACCAAAGTGTTCACACTGCCGATACGTGTCGCAACGGGGGAAAGGGCATCACACAGCGGTATCACCGCTTGTTTATAGGGAATGGTGACGTTTAAGCCGCCGATATCGGGGCGGCGCACAAACGCCGCCAATGCCTCTTCCTCCATTTCGAACAGTTGGTAATCGTAGTCGGCCAACTGTGCGTGAATGGGCGGGGAGAAACTGTGGGCCAGTGTTTTGCCCAACAATCCGTAAAGCATAGCGTATCTCCTTTAGATCTGTTCGCTGTAGTTACCGAGGAAGGCGAAGGTTTCACATTCCCGTGAAAGGTTTTGCAACAGCGACAGCACGGCGGGTGAATGCACCGAACCCTCAAAATCGAAATAGAACAGGAATTCAAAGTCGCGCCCCGGAATCGGGCGGCTTTCCAGTTTTGTGAGATTCAGCCCGAGTGCCGAAAATTTCGCAATCAGTTCATATAATCCACCCGGACGGTGCGGTGCGCTGAGCATCAGGCTGATGCGGTCCGCACCGGGGTAGATATGCATATCCTTTTGAATACAGATAAACCGTGTGTGGTTGTTTTCGCTGTTTTGGATACGGTCGGCAACGGGGACCAATCCGTACAGGGCGGCACATCGCGGTGAGGCGATTGCCGCAAGGTCGTGCCGTCCCGATTCCGCCACACGCTGTGCCGCCATCGCCGTGTTGGGCGAGGTGGTTACGGTGATCTGCGGCAACGATTTCAAAAACGCACCGCACTGCCCGAGCGCCTGTTCGTGAGAGGTGATCTCGCGGATATCGTGGAGTTTGGTGCCCGGCAAGGCGAGCAATTGATGACATATATTCAGCCGTACACTGCGAATGATGTGGAATCTTTTGCTTTTCATCAGTTCGTACACCGTGCTGACCGAACCGTTGGAACTGTTTTCGATCGGCAACACGCCGTAGCGGCACAAGCCGCTTTCTACCGCGTCAAACACGTGTTCAAACGAGCGGAAAAACATCAAATCTCCGGTGGGGAACAGGCGGCACGCCGCCTCGGAAGAATACGCACCCTCAACACCTTGGCACGCCACCGTCCCGCCGGTAGGAAACAGGGTGGGGGTCTCGTCCAACGCACGGCGGATCTCACGTGTCAACGCCCCGTCTTCGGTGAGCAACTGTTCTTGATACGAACAGCTGAGGTCGATGAGTGTCGAATACAGCACCCGTGCCCACGCACCGAATTCGCCGGCATCTTCCGATACGCGTGCGAGGATCTCTCGCTCACGTGCCGGATGGCGAAGCGGCAGATTTTGACCTTTTTTCACAGCGGCAACGTTACCTGCCAATTCCATACGGCGGCAAAATGCCTCCAACAACGCAGTGTCGGCGGCATCGATCTCGCGGCGGATCTCCTCTAACGTCATACGGTGATCTCTCCTTTTTCTTCTAACAACATATCCAACACGGTGAGCGCCGTGACCGCCTCCACCACGGGGACGGCACGCAGTGCCACACAGGGGTCGTGCCGCCCGTGTATGCTCAAGGTGTCCGTCTCACCGCTCGAAAGGCGCAAGGTGGTTTGCGGTTGGGCGATCGAGGGGGTGGGCTTAAATGCAACCCGTACTACCAGAGGCATACCAGTGGTAATGCCGCCCAGTATACCGCCTGCGTGGTTGGTGGCAGTGACCACCCCCATACCTTCGCGGCGGTAGGCGTCGTTATGTTCACTGCCCAGCATCGCGGCGGCGGCAAAACCGGCACCGAATTCCACGCCCTTCACGGCAGGGATGCCGAACAGGGCGGCGGCAAGACGATTTTCCACCCCGTCATACAACGGTGCGCCCAGTCCGGCGGGCAAACCGACAGCCGCGCATTCTACCACGCCGCCGATGGAATCTCCCCTGTTTGCCGTATCGGTGATCAGTGCTGCCATCGCTTCACCGGCTGACGGGTCCAGCACGGCCGGTGTACGTGAGGCGGGCAGTGCGAGATCGTCGGCGGTGACTGCTACGGGATCGAACAAGCGATCGTGTACGTTGCCCACCGATGCCACGTGTGCCCCCACGGATATACCGTTCTTTTGCAAGATCTGGCAAGCAATGCCGCCCGCCACGCACAGCGGCGCGGTGAGCCGACCCGAAAAGTGGCCGCCGCCGCGCAGATCTGCAAAACCGTGATATTTCACCGCGGCAGGGTAATCCGCATGGGAAGGACGCGGTTGGTCAGCGAGAGCGGCGTAATCCCCTGAACGGGTGTTGGTGTTTTGAATCACCGCACACAGCGGAGCACCGCAGGTCACGCCATCCACCAGACCTGAAAGAAAATGCGGTGTGTCGGCTTCACTGCGCGGTGTGGTCAGCGTACCGCCGGGGGCGCGCCGCGCCATAAAACGGGCGAGTGCCGCCTCATCCACCGCAAAGCCGGCGGGCAGACCGTCAACGACAACGCCGATCGCATCGCCGTGGGATTGTCCAAAGACCGAGACCTTCAGCCGCTTACCGAATTGTGAACTCATATTACGTGTCCTCCCAGTTGTTCATAATGAGCGAAAAAGGCGGGATAGGATTTTGTGACCGCCTCACTTTGCCGTATCGTGACGGCGGCGGTCGAGCGGGTAGCGGCAATTGCTGCCGCCATAACCAAACGATGGTCGTTTTGACTGTCTACCGTGCCTCCCCGTAGGGTTCCGCCGTGGATGATCAATGCGTCCGCTTCTTCCTCAACGCCGATACCCAAAGCGGTGAGTAATGTTGCCATGCCGTGAATACGGTCGCATTCTTTTAAACGGCATCGTGCAGCGTTATACAGTCGCGTGGTGCCGTTTGCCACCGCTGCCACGACAGCCAGCGGCGGCAACAAGTCGGGAATCTCGCCCATATCGATGTTTTGCGCGACAAGCGGAGCAGGAGAAACGGTAACGGCGTCGTTGTGTTGCGTTGCATCGGCGCCAAACGCCTGCAACAGCGAAAGAATGGTACGGTCCCCCTGTGCTGAATCGAGATCCAGACCGTTTACGGTCACCTCACGGCTGACAGCACCTGCCGCAAGCCAAAAAGCGGCGTTAGACCAATCACCTTCCACCGTAACGGTATCGGGTGTGCGGTAATGTGAACCGCTTTCAACCGAAAAGCGATTTCCCTTTACACACACGTCCACTCCGAAACGCGCCATGGTACGGCGTGTCATATCCACATAGCCACCGGATTGTAACGGGGTGGTGAGCAAGATGTCGCCGCCCTGCTTGGTCAGGGGCAGAGCCAGCAATAAACCGCTTATATATTGTGAGGAAATATCCCCCGCCAAAGGGAAATCGCCGCCGCTCAAGTTTCCGTGCAGTGTGAGCGGCAAATGCGGGGCAGAGGCCGTAACGCCGTGTGCTGTCAGTGCATCCAGCAGTTCGCCGATCGGGCGTTCCGGCAAGCGGCCGTGCCCCGTGAACGTGGCATCCACACCGAGTGCCGCCGCTACGGGCAACAAGAAACGCAAGGTGGAACCGCTTTCGCCGCAATCCAATACGGGAGCCTTATTGGGGGTAGTTATTGGTTCGACACGGCAGGTGTCCGCAGCTATGGTAATAGAGGCGCCAAGCGCACGCAGGCAGCGAACGGTAGCCTCCACATCCGCCGATCGAGCAGGAAGTGAAAAGGTCGATACCTTGTCAGAGAGCGCCGCACAGATCAGTGTACGGTGCACGTCCGATTTGGAGGGAATGGCGGAAATAACACCGCCCAAAGGGCAAGGGGGCAGTTTTACGTTCATTTATTCAATACTCCCTTCGGTGATCCACTGTGCAAGTTGCTCGGCGGGGATGTCGTGCAACGCGCAATTTCCCACCGCGCGCGGAACGACCAGCGATAAACGGTCGCCGTGTCGCTTTTTGTCCCGCAAGGCAGCCGCCGTCAGTTCTGCGACGGAGTAGGGATTGTCGGTGGGGAGACCGTGGGCTTTCAGTGTGCGGACCAGCCGTTTTGCCGTGTCGGTCTCGCACAGTCCGCGTTGTACGGCGGCACGGGCGATGACCGCCATACCGATAGCCACTGCTTGCCCGTGTGCCAGCGTAAAGTTACTGCACTGTTCGATCGCGTGTCCCACCGTGTGTCCGAAATTGAGCAGTTGGCGCAGGCCGCGATCGTGTTCGTCTTGTGCTACCACCTGTGCTTTGTAGCGAATACAACGGGCTACGGCGGCGGAAAGGTCACAGGTGTCGGTGTCCTCCAGCACGCAAAACAGGGCATCGTCACACAGCATGGCGGTTTTGATGGTTTCGGCCATACCGTTTCGATATTCCGATAGGGGTAAGGTGGCAAACGTGTCAATATCGCACAACACGCCGAGCGGTTGCTTGAAGGCGCCCGCAAGATTTTTACCCGCCGCAAGATCCACACCGGTTTTGCCGCCCACGGCGGCATCCACCGCCGCCAGCAGGGTGGTGGGAATGGTTACGTGCGAAATGCCGCGCAGATATACCGCCGCCGCAAATCCTGCAAGGTCGCTTACCACACCGCCGCCCAAGGCGACGATCACATCGGTGCGGGTGAGCGCATTCTCGGCCATATATTCCAGCAGCGTGACCAGTGTCGTCATGGTTTTGGAAGCTTCGCCGTGTGAAAAGACAAAGCGGAGCACCCGAAACCCGACCGCCGAAAGGGCGGCATCCACGGTATCGGCATACAAGGCGTTTACCGTATCGTCCGTTACGAGCATAACGGTGCAGGGAGCGTGCAGTTCAGAAAGCCAACGGCCGCTTTCACGCAATATGTTTCGGCCCACGGTAACGGTGTACGGTGAGGCGGTATGCACGGGAATACGGTCGGTAACGGGCATTACGAATGACTCCTTTCGGCTTCCATCGTGGCGAGTTTTTGCAAACGGCCGTCTCGCAGCAGGGAATATAAGCAGGAGGCATCCTCTGCCTTCAACGCTTGCAAGTAGGCGGTGAGATTGTTGATGACTCGCTCAAGTTCCGTTGTTAAATGATCTTTGTTTGCCAAAAACAACGCAGTCCACATATCTTCGTCCAACAGCGCTACGCGTGTGAGGTCTTTGAAACTGCCTGCCGAAAAGCCGCTGTGAATGAGGGCGGTGGGAGACTGCACGTAGGCACTGGAGATGACGTGTGCCAACTGTGATGTATAGGCAATGGTGCGGTCGTGCCCGTCGGGGTCGGAAAAACGCAGTTCCGCAAATCCGGCGGAAAGGAACAACTCTTTAAGCATAGCCAGCGTCACAATGTCGGTGGTGTCATCGGGGGTGAGGATCATGGAAGCACCGGCGAACAAGTCGGCGGAGCCGTTATCAAAACCACTGCATTCCCGCCCCGCCATGGGGTGGCCACCGACATACAAGAAACCGTGTTCCCGTGCCAAGGGGGAGAGCGCCGCGTGAATGGTACGCTTGACACCGCACAGATCCACCACGACCGCCCCCTTTTTCAACAAAGGGGCGATGCGGGTTGCTTCTTCTACCAACACCTGCGGTGTCAGTGCTAACAGCACGACGTCACACTCGCAAAGCGTTTGGTCGGTCAAGCGCTCCGCCACCGCACCGCACAGCAGTGCTTTGGACATGGTGTCTTCGTGAATATCCAAACCGAGAACGGTGTGGTCGGTGTTTTGGGAGATGGCGCGCGCCATTGAACCGCCGATCAGACCAAGACCGATAATACCGATTTTCATAGTAATCACCTCTTACACGGTAGCCATTGCGCCGCGAAGCGCATCCACCTGTTTGGACAGCGCCGCGAACGCATCGGGTGTGAGCGACTGCGGACCGTCGCACAGCGCGTGTGCAGGATCGTTGTGCACTTCGATAATCAGACCGTCTGCTCCTGCCGCGGTCGCCGCCAGTGACAGCGGGGCTACCAGACGGGCAACGCCGGTGGCGTGGCTCGGGTCGATGACGACGGGAAGATGAGTGCGCCCGTGAAGAACGGGCACCGCCGCGATATCCAGTGTGTTGCGGGTGACCGTTTCGAAGGTGCGGATACCGCGCTCACACAATACCACGTTTTGGTTGCCGCCTGCCATGATGTATTCCGCACTCATCAACAACTCCTCAATGGTAGAGGAGAGGCCGCGTTTCAAGAGAATGGGTTTGTCGGTGTGACCGAGTTTCTTCAAGAGTTCAAAGTTTTGCATATTGCGGGCACCTACTTGGATCATATCCACGTCCTCGAACAGCGGCAACTGATCGGCATCCATGATCTCGGTAACGATGGGCAGACCGGTCTTTTCCTGCGCTTCCAGCAGCAACCGAATACCTTCGGCACGCATACCTTGGAAGGCGTAGGGCGAGGTGCGGGGCTTGAACGCGCCGCCGCGCAGCATGGTCGCCCCCGCTGTTTTGACCGCCGCCGCCACGTCACAGATCTGCGCTTCGGATTCCACCGAGCAGGGGCCTGCGATCATAGCAAAATTCCCGCCGCCGATCTTGGTCGGGGTACTGTTCTTGCCGCCAACGGTGACCACCGTATCATCGGGGTGAAATTTGCGGTTGGCGTTTTTGTACGGCTCTTGAATACGCACCACGTCTTCCACGATATCCAGTGCGCGGATAAGGTCAATATCCAGCGTGGACGTATCGCCGATCAGCCCCAAAATGGTCTGCGAAGCACCCACCGTGGGGTGTACTTCGATATTGCGGGACTCCAGCCAGTGTACTAAATTTTCCAGTTGCTTTTCGTTGGGGTTGGATCTTAACAAGACGACCATGACAAATTCCTCTTTTCTGTAATTTCAAAATGAAAAAGGCTTTACAGCGGGTGCTGCAAAGCCTTTTGTGTGTGACGATCTTTACACTGAAGTGTTCACACTGCCTGCAGACAAACCCGAAAAGACCTTACCGTAAAAGCCGGTAAAGTAAAAGCCAAAATAATATTCGGTTGCAAACAATGCGGTTTTCATAGAAAACACACTCCCGTTTCAAAACCTGTTGCCTCTTCGAAGATGTTTTCAGTATAGCACGCTTTCCGCATTTGTCAAGAGTTTTTTGACATTTTAAAGTGATAAATCAAAAAAATGTGACCTATGAAAAACAGCAAGGTAAACGAAGCGTGCGTTTTCCTTGCTGTTTTTGGCTGTTGTTATTCGGCTTTTTTCGTATCGCTTGGTTTGCGGTGACGTCGTCCGCCGCGATGCCGCCGTTTCTTTTGCGGATCGGCGTTGCCTTTTTCGACAGGCACTTTTTCGGCGGGTGCCGCTTTCGGGGCGGTGGGTTTCTTCTCTTTTTTTGAGGGAAGTCTATCTTCCGCGAGTTCTATGATCTGCCGCCGTTCGGGCAACACTTCGTCCGCTTCCCAAGCGCGCATACGACCGCCCGTGGGGGGCGGGGGCGGGAAATCCTCCGCTTTCGGTTGCAGAGAGGTGCGGGACTGGAAATGACGCACGGGGCGTGCACCGTAACGTGAGGTGTAAGCGGTGCCGTAGGTAGGGGTGTACGGCGTGGAAAGTACGTCCGCCGTATCCTCGCGCTTAGGCTGGTTCTCTTGCTTGGGCTGATTACCCTGCTTGGGTTGGTTACCCTGCTTGGGTTGATTGCCCTGCTTGGGCTGATCACCCTGCTTGGGTTGATTGCCCTGCTTGGGCTGATTGCCCTGCTTGGGTTGGTTGCCCTGCTTGGGTTGGTTGCCCTGCTTGGGTTGGTTGCCCTGCTTGGGTTGGTTGCCCTGCTTGGGTTGATTGCCCTGCTTGGGTTGATTGCCCTGCTTGGGTTGATTGTTCTGCTTCGGCGTGTTCTGCCGGCGGTTACTGCCGGGGGGTGGGGCGTCGGTCGGTTGCATATCGGTCACCGACCACGGGCAGGTGCCCACAGGCACGGTTTGGCGGGTGTGCTTTTCGATATCCCACCAATCTTTCAACTCCTCCGAACAGCAGAAGGTGAACGCCTCACCCGAAAGCCCCGCACGTCCCGTGCGGCCGATGCGGTGAATGTACGCTTCGGGAGTGTCGGGCACGTTGAAATTGATGACATACGGTAACTCCGCCACGTCAATGCCGCGTGCGGCAATGTCGGTGGCAACCAGCACGGGCAGGGTACCGGCTTTAAACCGTTTCAGTGCTTCCTGCCGCGCGCTTTGGCTCTTGTTACCGTGAATTGCCAACGCTTCGACCCCTGCTTTCACCAATTTGGTCGCCACTTGGTTGGCACCGTGTTTGGTACGGGTGAACACCAACACCGCTTTCATGCGATGTTGCTTCATCAGCCATAACAACAGATCGATCTTATTCCCTTTTTCCGCAAAGAATACCGATTGTCCGATCTTATCCACCGTTTTGGTGACGGGACTGATCTTGACGGTGGCAGGCTCGTGCAGCAGCTGCACCGCCAGTTTTTCTACTTCGGGGGGCATGGTCGCCGAGAAGAACAGCGTTTGCCGCTTTTCGGGCAGTTTGGCAATTACTTTTTTAACGTCGTGGATGAAGCCCATATCCAACATACGGTCGGCTTCGTCCAACACGAAAATATCCAGATCGGCAAGCGAGATATGCCCTTGCCCGATAAGATCGTTCAACCGTCCGGGGGTGGCGACCAAAATATCCACGCCGCGTCGGAGTGTTTCCACTTGCGGGTTTTGATTCACACCGCCGAAGATCACCGCCGTTCGCAGGGGCAGACGACCGCCATATTGCGTAAAGTTTTCATAGATCTGAATGGCGAGTTCACGGGTGGGTGTCAAGATCAATGCGCGAATGGGGCGTGCCTCTCGTCCACGCGCTTCCCGCGGGGTGGATTTATACAGCCGCTGCAGGATCGGCAAAGCGAACGCCGCGGTCTTGCCCGTGCCTGTCTGTGCACAGCCGAGCACGTCCCCGCCCTTCAGCACCAACGGGATCGTCTTTTCTTGTATGGGGGAGGGGGTTTCGTACCCCGCCTTCCTGACCGCCTCTAACAGCGGCAACATCAAATTCAAGTCCTTAAACTGCATAGACATTCCTAACTTCATTTTATAAATTCCCGATAAGTATAGCATAGGTTTTGAGAATTTGCAAGAACACAATTTTATCCTACTTGCACACCGGTGTAATAGTGGGATAATATCTCACGGTAGGTCTTTCCCTGTTCGGCCAAACAGTTGGCGCCGTATTGGCTCATTCCCACACCGTGCCCGTACCCTTCTACTGCAAACGTGAAGCCAACCGTGGGATCGAACGTGAGCCGAAATACCGCTGAACGCAGATCGAACAGGGTACGCAGTTGGCGTCCTGTGAGCACGCGGTCACCGACCGTGACGGCGGTGACCGTACCGCTCTCTGAGCGGGTGATACCCGCGATGTCCACCCAAGCGGCCGCTTCACCAGACAAGGTGACGTCCAGCGTTTTTACGGCGGCGGCAAAATCGGAAACACTCACCGTGACGGTGGAGTGATAACTTTCGGCGGCGGTATCTCCCGTGCTGCTGACCGATTGAAGGTAGGGGAGGTCTTTTCCCCATATCACGCCGGCGGTTTCGGTGGAGGTAGCCGACATTGCGTGATATACCGCCATAATGATCTCGCCGTCATAGCGAATGACCTCGCCGAAGACCGCATCCACCGCCGCGGCCAGTTTTTGGTAATACTCATCGAAACGGTCTCCCCATCGGGCGCGCATTCCCTCAACGGTGTACAGATCGGGGAAGGTGGAGGGTACATCCGAAAAATCGGCCGCTTCGCCGCCTGCCCGCGCCGCTTCACGGCGATAGCAATAATAGGTGTATGCCGCCACCACCTGTGCTTTCAACGCCTCGGGGTGATAGGTCGGATACATCTCCGCCGCCAGTGTGCCGATCAAAAAATCCCGCTCACTCATGGCGACCACCTCGCCGGAAGCGGTGTCCAGCACACGGAATTCAGCAGTGGGTGCGGCGGTCGTGGGTGCGGTTACGGAAGTGGTGGGGGTCGTAGCGGGCGAAGTGGGCTTGTCCGCGGTGGTAAGGCGTCCGTAAGCGGGGAGAGGTATCAGCAGCATCAAGACCGCCGTGCCGATCGTCAACCAAACGTAACCTTTCATTTTCCAACATCCTTTCTGAATATAGGTCGATAAAATCTTTCATTTTTCGATGAACGCATACCGCAAAACTGAAAAAAGTTCTTCAAAATTGAATTTTTGAGCATTTTATCTTTCATTTTGAGCGGATGCACCTTGACAAACGCTCAAAAAAGGAATACAATAATTTTTGTGTATTGTATTGTCCGTGCAACGGGCAGCAGAAAGGCAGGCTCTTTTATCATGGCATTTGCATCCTCACTCCTTCCATCGTTATGCGAGGAAGTGCGTAAACATGACCGTTTTTCGAATGAAACGTATGAAAAGTATAACGTAAAGCGCGGCTTGCGTAACGCAGACGGCACCGGTGTTATGGCGGGGCTTACCCGCGTGTGTAACGTGCATGGTTACGTGTTGGACGAGGGCGAGAAATTCCCTGTGGAAGGGCGGCTGACCTATCGCGGACAAAATATCGAAGATCTGGTTGAAAACTGTATGGCCGAGAAGCGGTTCGGCTTTGAGGAAGTTGTGTGGTTGTTGTTGTTCGGCTCGCTGCCGACCGCCAAGCAGTTGCGCGATCTGCGCGATATTTTGGCGGAATACCGCGAATTACCCCAGTACTTTGCAGAAGATATGATCATCAAAGCACCTTCGCCCAACATTATGAATCAACTGGGCCGCTCGGTGCTGGCACTGTATTCGTATGACGATAAGGCCGACGATCTTTCGCTCCAAAACGTGCTGGAACAGGAACTGAAACTGATCGCGCGTATGCCCACCATTATGACCTACGCCTATCAAGTCAAGCGGCGCAACTATGACCACAAAAGCATGTTCTTCCATCCCGTGCCGCAAAATCTTTCGGTGGCAGAAGCGATCCTTTACAGCATGCGCCCCGATAAGAGTTACACGGCAGAGGAAGCACAGTTGTTGGATCTGTGTTTGATGCTACATGCGGAGCACGGCGGCGGTAACAACTCCACCTTTACCACCCGCGTGTTGTCCTCTTCCGGCACCGATACGTATGCAACCATTTCGGCGGCTATCGGTTCCTTGAAAGGTCACAAACACGGCGGTGCAAACATCAAGGTGATGCAGATGTTGAAATATCTGAAAGAGGGTATTTCCAACTGGCGCGATGAAGATGAAGTGGCGGATTTTCTGGCCCGCATCATCCGTGGAGAAGAAGGCGATCACAGCGGTCTTGTTTACGGTATGGGCCATGCGGTGTATACCCTTTCCGACCCGCGTGCGGTGATCCTTAAAAAGTACGCGCGCGATCTGGCGGAAGAACGCGGTTTCGGCGATGAGTTCCGTCTGTTGGAAACGGTGGAACGGCTGACCCCCGCAGTGTTTGCAACGGTCAAAGGCAGCAGCAAGGCGATGTGCGCCAACGTAGATATGTATTCCGGTCTGGTGTACCGCGCACTCGGTATTCCTTCTGAACTGTTCACACCGTTGTTTGCGGTTGCCCGTTGTGCCGGTTGGTGTGCTCACCGCACCGAAGAACTGTATACCGGCAGTCGCATCATGCGTCCGGCATATAAGTCGCTTGCCAAGTCGGCGGAATATCTGCCGTTGGGCGAGCGGGAAGGAAGTGACCGAACATGAGCAAAAAAACACTTTTCTGGTTTATGATCGTGGCGGCGGCCATCGTCACGGCGTGGCGCACGTTTGTGTTGCCGTCGGTCGTGGGGAACGGTGTGTCGCTCACCCACGTGGATTATCCGCTTTTGCTGTTGATGGTCGTGGTGGCCGCGACGGCGTTGCTGCTCGGGCGCGAAAAGGGCGGGTACGCGTCTTATACGGAATCGTCCCGTTCGGTGTTGGTCGGCGGTGCGATTTTCGGCTTGGTGCTGGCGGCCTCTTCGCTGTGGGATATCGTCTGTTTTATGTGGCAGGGTCAAACACCGCCTCCGTGCGATGCGGTGGTCAGTGCCGCCGATAGGGTGTTGCTGACGGTGTCGATGTTGGCAGGATTCTTGGGCGGCCTGTTTTTGGCGGTGTGGTTTATCGGCTTGTTGCGCTCGCCGTCCCGTCCGTTCAATCGTAAGAGTCGCACCGCCTTGCTTTGCAGTGGGTGTTTTACGGCGGTTTTGCTCATTTTGCTTTTCTTCCGCGCCTATCAGGAAGAGGCGCGCGCACTGGATGCGGCGGGTGCCGCGGCCGAGGGTGCACAACGGGTGACGGTCATACTTCCGCTGATGCTTGCCCTGGCGGCAGGGATCGCGCTGATAGTGACCTCCGCCCGCGCCGCACGGCGGCACACCTTTTCGGAAAAATGGATGTGGCTGTTGTTGCCGCTGTGGGCGTTTGCCCGCTTGGCGCGGTATAACGTGGTGTATGCCGCTTCGGTGGATATCTCGCCTGCGGTATATGAGTTTTTACTCTACGCCTTGGTGCTGTTGTTCTTGATGGAATGCGCTCGTTGGTTTTCGGGTGTGCAAAAGCCGTCCGGCTTGCGCGGATTGGCGGCGGCAACGGCGGTGCTGTGTGCGGCGGCAAGTGTGTCCCGCTTCGTGCTGTTCTTGTTGGGTGAGCACGCCGCGGTGATGTATTGTTCCATCCCTTCGGTGACCGAAGCGGCGCTCGGCATTTTTGCGGGAGCGGTCGCTATGGGGATCGGCGGTGTAACTCCCCGTCATTTTGAATCGTAATTCTGTGCAAAAGTGTGGAGTGTTCCCCTCGGAACGCACACACTTTTGTTTTTTAAGGAGAATTTACAAAATCCTGTAAATTTGGCTTGAAAAACACCGCTTCGCGCGTTATAATAACATCAAGGTAATAAAATGGGGGAGTAAGGGGTTTCGTAATTCCCGTTCCACCGCTATCCATATTTTTAAGGAGGAATCGCAAATGAACTACCTTAACAAGAAGACGATCGAAGACATCAATGTGTCCGGCAAGCGTTGCTTGGTCCGCTGTGACTTCAACGTGCCGCTGAAGGACGGTAAGATCGACGATGCGAAGCGCATTCTCGGTGCACTGCCCACCATTCAGTATCTGCTGGATAACGGCGCCGCTGTCATTCTGTGCTCGCACATGGGCCGTCCGCACAACGTGTTGAACGACACGCTGAAGCTGAACAAGAAGGAAGCGAAGAAGGTTGCTGAACTGCCCGAAGCAGAGCAGGCGGCGGCTACGGCGGAACTTCTTGAAAAGGCGAAGGGCGATATCACCAAACTGTCGCTGCAGGTTGTGGCGGATAAACTCGCCGAACTGCTCGGCCGTCCGGTCATTATGGCGAAGGACGTTGTCGGCGCGGATGCGAAAGCGAAAGCGGCGGCGTTGAAGCCGGGTGAGGTTCTGCTGCTTGAAAACGTGCGTTTCCACGCGGAAGAAACCAAGAACGATCCCGCTTTTGCGAAGGAACTCGCCTCTATGGCGGACATCTTTGTGAACGATGCGTTCGGTACGGCTCACCGTGCTCACGCTTCCACTGCCGGTGCGGCGGATTATCTGCCTGCTGTTTGCGGCTACCTCATTCAGAAAGAGATCCGCGTGATGGGCGGCGCTCTCGAAGAGCCGAAGCGTCCGTTCGTGGCGATCCTCGGCGGCGCGAAAGTGTCGGATAAGATCGGTGTTATCAACAATCTGATCGAAAAGGTGGATACCCTCATCATCGGCGGCGGTATGGCGTATACCTTCTTTGCCGCGCAGGGCAACAACGTGGGTACCTCCATTTGCGAATACGATAAGTTGGATCTCGCGCGTGACTTGATGGCGAAAGCGCGTGAGAAGGGTGTCAATTTCCTGCTCCCCGTGGACAACGTGATCGCGCGTGAATACGCTCCCGATGCGGTGCATATGCGTGTGTATTCCGACAGCATTCCGGACGGCTGGATGGGCATGGACATCGGCTCCATCACGCAGGAACTGTATGTAAAGACCTTGGCAGATGCGGGCACGGTCATTTGGAACGGCCCGATGGGCGTTTCCGAATTCCCGCCGTTTGCTCCCGGTACCGAAGCGGTGGCGAAGGGTGTTGCAGAAAGCGGCGCGATCTCCATCATCGGCGGCGGTGACTCCGCGGCGGCTGTGGAACGTTTGGGCTACGCCGAGAAGATGACCCACATCTCCACCGGCGGCGGCGCTTCGCTTGAATTCCTCGAAGGTTTGGAACTGCCGGGCATCGCTTGCCTGCAAGATCGTGACTAAGGAGTGTTGAATTATGGGTAAGTACGTTATCGCTGGTAACTGGAAAATGAATAAGACCCCCGCCGAAGCCACCGCGTTGATCAATGAGATCAAACCGCTCGTGGCGGATGCGGTGTGTGACGTGGTCGTGGGCGTGCCGTTTGTGGATCTGCCGGCGGCTCTCGCGGCTGTGGAAGGCACCAAGATCGGTGTGGCGGCGCAGAACTGCCACTGGGAAAAGTCGGGCGCGTACACGGGTGAGATCTCGGCGGAAATGCTGGCGGCAATGGGTGTCGGTTACGTCATCCTCGGCCACAGCGAGCGCCGCACCTATTTCGGTGATACCGATGAAACCGTGCAGAAGCGTATGCGTGCGGCGCTGGATGCAGGCCTCACCGTGATCCTCTGCGTGGGCGAATATCTCACCCAGCGTGAGCAGGGTGTGACCAACGAAGTGGTCGCCATGCAGACCAAGATCGCGCTCGGCGGCGTGTCGGCGGAAGAGATGGTGCGTGTCATCATTGCCTACGAACCTGTGTGGGCGATCGGTACCGGTCGTACCGCCACTGCCGAACAGGCGAACGAGGTGTGCGCGATGATCCGCACCACCATTGCCGGCCTGTACGATCAGACGGTGGCGGATGCCGTGACGGTGCAGTACGGCGGTTCCATGAACGCGGCGAACGCGGCGGAACTGCTCGCACAGTCGGATGTGGATGGCGGCCTCATCGGCGGTGCTTCGCTGAAATCGGCGGACTTTGCCGTTATTGTCGGCGCCGCGAAATAAGCAGATATATGTCGAAACCCACTGTCTACGGGCAGTGGGTTCGATTTTGAGAAAGGACGGAACAGAATGAAAAAACCGCTTACCCTTATCATTATGGACGGGTTTGGTATCAACGAGTCGGATTACGGTAACGCCATTACGGCGGCAAACACCCCGCGCTTGAACGCGTTGTTTGCGGAAAATCCCACCACCACCATCGGTGCTTCGGGTTTGGACGTCGGTCTGCCGGACGGGCAGATGGGCAACAGTGAAGTGGGTCACACCAATATCGGTGCCGGTCGCGTGGTGTACCAGATGCTGGTGAAGATCTCGAAATCCATCACCGACGGTGATTTCTTTGAAAATACCGCCCTGCTTTCGGCGGTGGAAAACTGCAAAAAGAACGGCACGGCGCTCCACTTGATGGGCCTTTTGTCGGATGGCGGCGTGCACAGCCACAACGAGCATCTGTACGGTCTGCTTGAGTTGGCACGGCGCCACGGTCTTGAGAAGGTGTACGTGCACGCGTTGATGGACGGCCGTGACGTGCCGCCCACCTCGGGTGTGGACTTTATGCAGGCGCTGTGCGATAAGATGGCGGAGATCGGCGTGGGTAAGGTGGCCACCGTGTGCGGCCGCTACTATGCGATGGATCGCGACTTCGCGTGGGATCGCGTGGTCAAAGCGTACTCCGCGATGGTGTACGGCGAGGGTGAAACCGCCGCTTGTCCCGTGGAGGCAATGAAAGCATCCTACGCCGCCGGCGTGACCGATGAGTTCGTGCTTCCCACCGTGCTCGATAAAGACGGCACCATCGGTGAAAACGACAGCGTGGTGTTCTTCAACTTCCGCCCCGACCGTGCGCGTCAGATCACTCGTGCATTCGTGGATGAAGCATTTGACGGTTTTGAGCGCAAAAACGGAATGTTCCCGCTTAACTTCGTGTGCATGACTCAGTACGACACCACCATGCCGAACGTGTCGGTGGCATTTCCTCCGCAGGAACTCACCATGACGATGGGTGAAGTGCTGAGCACGAACGGTCTCACCCAGTTGCGTATTGCGGAGACCCAAAAATACGCACACGTCACCTTCTTCTTCAACGGCGGCGAAGAGCGCGTGTTTGAAGGCGAGGATCGCGTGCTGATCCAGTCGCCCGATGTGCCCACCTTTGATCTGCAACCCGAAATGAGTGCCTATCCCGTGTGCGACGAAGCGGTGAAGCGCATCGAGTCGGGTAAATATGATGTTATCATCCTGAACTACGCGAACTGCGATATGGTCGGTCACACGGGTGTGTTCGATGCAGCGGTTGCGGCGGTACAAGCAGTGGACGAGTGCGTCGGTCGCGTGGTGGATGCCACTTTGAAGATGGGCGGCAGTGCCATCATCACGGCGGATCACGGCAATGCGGATAAGATGTACGAGCCGGACGGCAGTCCGTTCACGGCGCACACCACTTTCCCCGTGCCGTTCTGCGTGGTGGGGTATCCCTGCACCCTGCGCCAGACCCACGGTCGCTTGGCGGATATCGCGCCCACCATGCTCACCATGTTGGGTGTGGAACAACCCGCCGATATGGATGGCGAAACCATGATCGAAAAGAGCCTGTAAGATAAAAAAGTAATAAAACAAGGTGCGTGGTCCGGACCACGCACCTTGTTTTATTGTTTTTGTTCGTTTTCACTTTCTCTTATGTGACGACTTAAGATAAGGTTGATATACTGTGATAGTGAGCGTTCATCCTCTTCCGCTTCATGACGAAGCGTTTCCAAAACATCGCTGTCTATGGTGATACTGATCTTTTCTTTTAACGGTTTCATTTCAACTCACCTCTTTAAATTCAGTATAGCATATTTTCGCATTTTATATTGAAAACTAGGATAAAGTATGATAAAATCCTACAAAGTAGGATAAACGAGGAGCTTAAAGATGAAGTCCTACGATAGGAAAAAGAAAAGGATGGGTAGATTATGGATGAAAAGAAGAGTTTGAAAGAATTTCTAGTCACTCCGACAGGCTTTGCGGTGCTTACTATCGTTTTGTACGTGGGCACCTTCTTGCTTATGGCGCTGATCGGCAGTATGAGCAATTGGATCGGGGACGGTCCGGTGTTGAGTGTTATCTCGGTTATCGTATTCGGTTTTTGGGCAGTTTGGGGTTGGAAAGGCTTGTCGAAGATCCAACCGAACATTTTTTTAATTATGCCCATAGCGGGTTGGATCCTTTATTTCGTTATAAAAGGGTTCTTGGCGATTTTTCTCGGCGTATTCATCGCTCCGTATCAGATTTCCAAAATGATTCGTCGTTACTTGCAAAAGAAAGTGTAAAAGAGGGTTTCTATGTGGATTATCATATTGTGCGTTATTGTAGCAGGTGCGATTCTTTTTAAAGTATTTGACCGAGATTTTATTTCGGCGCGACAACTCAAGGGGAAAACGTATCACCTTTCCTTTGAAAACGGCAAGGAAGCAGATTGTGAGTTGATCGCGGAATACGATTACAATGAAAAAGATTATTTTGTCTTTGTTCCTTTGGCGAGCATGAAGTGCATTCCCGATGAGGATATTATTATTCTCCGCCAAGTGCGTAAGACTGCTGAAAAATCGGTTTTTGTATTTGCCGATAAAGAAACAGACGAGAAAATCTATCGACAGGTAAAAAAACAACTCGGCGGAAAGTATAATTTTTCCTAAAACCCTAAAACAGTGTCAGCGGCTCTTTTGGAGCCGCTGATTTTTTGTTACCATGCTGCGGCGGTCGGCCGCAAAACGGTATTGTGTTGACAGCGGTTATTCCATATGTTAAAATCGTAACGAATAAGTATAAGGGAGACGAAACATATGAAACGCGTGTTTTCCGTTCTTTTATCCGTGGCACTGTTGTTATCGCTCATTCCCGTGGGTGCGGTGGAATTTTCTTTTTCGGCCGAGGCGGCCACCAGTGGTATATACACCTATCAAATCACCAATTTTTATACCACCATTACACGGGTGAGTACCTCTGCTTCGGGGCATATAGCCATTCCTGCGGAGCTTGGTAACTGCCCTGTCACCGGTATTGCAAAAGAGGCGTTCAGCAGTTGCCGCAACGTGACCTCGGTGGATATCCCCGACACGGTGACGGTGATCGGTGAAGACGTGTTTTATAATTCGGGAATCTATCGCAACCAATCCAACTGGGTGGACGGATTGCTGTATGTAGACGGTTGCTTGGTGGATGCCCAGACCGACCTTGCAGGCGCGTGCACCGTGCGGGAAGGTACCCGCTTGATCGCCGAACGCGTGTTTTCAAATTGCACGGCGCTTACGGCGGTAACGGTGGCGGACAGCGTTTTGCGCGTGGGTATGCAGGCGTTTGCCGAGTGCCCCGCATTGACGGCGGTCACACTGGGCAAAGGCGTGGAATACATCGGCTACGGCGCGTTTCGGAGTTGTCCCGTGCTGAAAAGTCTTACGGTGGCGGCAGGAAACACCACCTATCGCAGTG
>SVPM01000073.1 GCA_015065865.1 Oscillospiraceae bacterium
GTCGCCAAAAAGCGGTTGAGCACCGCCGTGCCGAACGAACCGGTACCGCCCGTGATAAGCAAGGTCTTGTCTTTGAAAAGGCTCATAGTTATTTCCTCTTTTCTGTAATTATTTTCAGCAGTAGAACGATTTGTACCACTTGGCAAAGCGGGATAAACCTTCTTCGATGGAAGTTTGCGGCTTGAAGCCGACCTTTTCGGTCAGCGGCGTCACGTCTGCAAAGGTTTGGTATACGTCCCCTGCCTGCATCGGAAGGAATTCTTTTTTGGCAGGTTCGGTGATCACGCCCTCCGCGAGCAGACACGATTCCAACACCTCGATGAAACGCAACAACTCTTCGGGCTTGTTGTTGCCGATGTTGTAAACCTCGGCGGGAGCATCCCCTGCGGGCGGCAGAGGGATCAAGCGGCGAATGCCGGTCACGATATCGTCCACATAGGTGAAATCGCGTTTCAGATCACCGTTGTTAAAGACCTTGATGGTTTCGCCCTTTATCATTTTGTTGGTGAAGCCGAAATACGCCATATCGGGGCGTCCCATCGGACCGTACACCGTAAAGAAGCGTAGGCCGGTGGTGGGTATCTTATACAAATGGCTGTAGGTAAACGCCATCAACTCGTTGGATTTTTTGGTAGCGGCATACAAACTGATGGGTTTGGAAACGTCGTCGTCGGTGGAGAAGGGGGTCTTCTCTTGATTGCCGTATACCGAAGAACTGGAGGCGTACAAGAGATGTTCTACGGGGTAGCGGCGGCAAGCCTCCAACACGTTGAAGAAACCGATCACGTTCGACTGAATGTACACGTCGGGGTTTTCGATGGAGTAGCGCACGCCTGCCTGTGCGGCAAGGTTTACCACCACGTCAAATTTTTCTTCGGCAAACAGCGAGAACAGCGCCTCTTTATCGGCAATATCCGCTTTCACAAAGCGGAATTGCGGAAAAGCGGTGAGGATCTCCAAACGCGCTTCTTTCAGCCGCACGTCGTAATAGTCGTTGAGGTTGTCTACGCCGACCACGGTAGCACCGTCTTCAAGCAGACTCTTGGAAAGATAAAATCCGATAAAACCCGCCGCGCCTGTCACTAAGTACTTCTTCATACCGTTGCCTCCTCTTTTTCGGGTGTGCCGCACAATGCGGCGGCCGTATCTAAGTATGCTTGTACCACCAGCTGGCGGTCGAATTCGCGGGCGACTTTCTCTCTCCCGCGCAGGCCCATATCGCGCCGCTCTTCATACGAGAGTGCAAGGAATCGTTCCACCTTTTCGATAAGGTCGGCGCTGTCTTGCTCGCGCACCAGATAGCCGTTTACCTCGTGATCGATCGCTTCGCGGCAACCCGCGCGGTCGGTCGAGATAATGGGACGGCCGCACGCCGCACTTTCCAGCAGCACGTTGGACATACCCTCGGGATAATACGTCGGGTGGATGGTGCAGTGGGCATCCTTCAGCATCACACGCACGTCGTTCAACAGGCCGTGATATACGATCACCCCTTCATCGTGCAGTTGCTTCATACGGTTTTCGTAATACTCATCGCCGAAACCGCACACGTGAAAACGGGTGTTCGGATATTTTGCGGTGATCGCCCGTGCGGTGTCGACGTACTGTTCAATGCCTTTTTCTTTGCGAATACGCGAAATGAAGGTGAAATCCACCGTGTCGGCGGGCGGATAGTCCAGCAGAGCAAATTTTTGAAGATTCACGCCTGAACCGGGGAGCGAGGCGTGCTTGCCGAGCGCCAGTTTATGCTGTTCGAAGAAAGCGCGGTTTTCGGCGTTTTGGAAAAACACGCGGGAGATACGGCGGAAGCCGAAACGATACAGTGCGAGCGCCAGTTTTTGCATCGCACCGCCGCCTTCCAACGCCGTGCCGAGTCCCGTGATGTTGGCAACGTACGGCACCTTCAGCGAAGCCGCCGCCATACCGCCGTACACGTTCGGCTTAATGGTGTAGGTCAGCACCAAGTCGGCCTTGGTCTGTTTGATCAATTTGCGGTAGGTCAGCATCAGTGCGATATCGCGCACCGGATCGGTGCTGTCCTTGTCCATCGGGGTGATGATCAATTCCGCCCCCACAGCCGCAATTTCGTTCACACGGTCGCCGTCCGGCACCGAAACAAAAACGCGGTAACCGGCTTTGACAAGCGCCGCCACCACTTCCAGTCGAAAGTTGACGATGGTGGTCTGCTTGTTCACAAGCATCAATATGGTTTTGGGTTCACGCATGGCATACACCTCATTTAACGGTAGTTTCTTCCTGCTCGGCAGGGGTGGAGATTACGGTGGCGCCGACGTTTTCGTTGTCGGCGTTTTTGAACACTTTATAGAACGTGTTGAAGAAGATGCGGAAATCCAAGCCGAAGGAAAGGTTGTCCACATACCAGTTGTTCAGTTCGATGCGGCGGTTCCATTCCACCGCTTTGCGGCCGTTGATCTGCGCCCAACCGGTGATGCCGGGGCGCACCGAAAACATCCGCTTTTGCTCGTCGGTATATTCCTCATACGGCCACGGATGATAGGTCAGCGGCGGGCGGGGGCCGATAAAGCTCATATCCCCGCGCAGAATGTTGATGACCTGCGGCAGTTCATCCGCACTGGAGGCGCGCAAAAACCGACCCACACGGGTGACGCGGGCATCGCCTTTGCCGGAATAGACACCGCTGCCGGTCGTTTCCGCGCCCACACACATCGAGCGGAATTTGTAGATGTGAAACACACGGCCGTCCTTGCCGATGCGTTCCTGCTTAAAGATCACGGGACCTTTGGAATCCAACTTCACCAAAAGCGCCAAGATCAACATCGGGATACCGAGAAGTAACAAAATAAGTATCGATAGCGTAACGTCGATCGCCCGTTTTCCGAAACGTGCATACATATCTTCATTCCTCCCGTACTCCGCGCTATTATACCATTTTTTATTCTACCAAAAAGCAGGTGAAAAGTCAAACGATAAATGCGTTTTTGTAGAAAGGCACGAAAAAAGGCGAGAAACCTTGTGGAATATGTGGGGGAGGCGCAGTGCTTGACATTCCAAAGAGGCTGTGCTATGCTGTACGGGAAGATGTTGGAAAGGGTGAGAGCATGCTACCGTTGTTTGATTTTCATTCGCATATTTTGCCGGCGATGGACGACGGCAGCCGCTCAGCGGAACAGTCGATCGCTATGTTGCGCGCCGAAGCGGAGCAAGGGGTGCGCGTGGTGGCGGCGACACCGCATTTTTACCCGCACCGAGAAGCACCGGCCTCTTTTTTGAAACGCCGTGCGCGGGCAGAGGACACCTTGCGGGAGGCAATGGCGACACAGGAGGGATTGCCCCGCGTGGTCGTGGGGGCGGAAGTGTATGCTTTTGAAGGTATGAGTGATTGCGAGGACTTGCCGCGCTTGACCCTTGCAGGGGGCGATGCGTTGCTGGTGGAAATGCCGATGTCTGCATGGTCCGATCGGTTGCTTTCGGAATTGGCACAGATTCACGAAAAGCAAGGTTTGATTCCGATCGTGGCGCATCTGGATCGTTATGTAAACCGTTTTAACGCGCGGCGAACGGTGGAACGGTTGGCGCATTTACCGGTGTTTATACAGGTGAATACCACCTTCTTTACCGCGCGTTCCACAAGGCGGCTGGCGCTGGAACTGCTGTGCAGTAACCGCGTTCATCTGCTGGGGTCGGATTGTCACGATACGGAAAAACGTCCGCCGAATATGGCGCGTGCGGCAAAACAGATCGCCGACAAGGCCGATCCGTCGTGGATCTCTTGGATCTATCAAAACAGTATGGAATTGATCTCGGAGAATGCCGAAAGATAAAAAACAAGCGTTGCTGTGAAGCAACGCTTGTTTTTTGTATCCTTTAGTATTCGATGCCCATTTCGTCCAGTCGCTCGCGAATGTAAGCGAGGGAGAGCAGTTTCTTCTTCACGTCCTCCACCGACAAGAGTTCGGTGTTGTGGGAG
>SVPM01000019.1 GCA_015065865.1 Oscillospiraceae bacterium
GGCTGCCGAGATTCTGGATGCCATCAACGGCAACGGCGGTGCTGCCAAGAAGCGCGACGATACCCACAAAATGGCAGAAGCCAACAAGGCGTTTGCTCATTTCCGCTGGTAATCGCTTAAAAGGATTTTCTTTAAAACGAAGGAAAAGGAGGAGCGTACTATGGCAAGAGATGTATCTCTGGAAAAAACCAGAAACATCGGTATTATGGCGCACATCGATGCTGGTAAAACTACCACCACCGAGCGTATCCTGTATTATACCGGTGTGAACTATAAGATCGGTGAAACCCACGATGGCGGCGCTACCATGGACTGGATGGCGCAGGAGCAGGAGCGCGGTATCACCATCACCTCTGCTGCCACTACTTGCTACTGGGATAAACAGGGCACTGCGGACAAGCACCGCATCAACATCATCGACACTCCCGGCCACGTGGACTTCACGGTGGAAGTGCAGCGTTCGCTGCGCGTGCTGGACGGTTCGGTGACGGTTCTGTGTGCTAAGGGCGGTGTGGAGCCCCAGTCCGAAACGGTGTGGCGTCAGGCTGACGACTATCAGGTTCCGCGTATGGCGTACGTCAACAAGATGGATATCTTGGGCGCGGACTTCTATCGCGTCGTGCAGATGATGCGTGACCGTCTGAAATGTAATGCCGTTCCGATCCAGTTGCCGATCGGTTCCGAAAACCTGTTCAAGGGTATCGTGGACTTGATCGAAATGAAGGCGGACGTGTACTACGATGAAATGGGTAAGGATATGCGTGTGGAAGAGATTCCGGACGACATGAAAGACCTTGCCGAGGAATATCACGAGAAACTGCTGGAGGCGGTTGCCGAGCAGGATGACGAATTGATGGAGAAATACTTCGGCGGCGAAGAGATCACCATCGATGAGATCAAGGCTGTTATCCGTAAGGCTACCATCGCCAACACGATGGTTCCCGTTTGCTGCGGTACTTCGTATCGTAACAAGGGCGTGCAGAAGTTGCTCGATGCGATCGTTGACTTTATGCCGTCTCCGCTGGATGTTCCCGCTATCAAGGGTGTCAACCCCGACACCGAGGAAGAGGAGAACCGTCCTTCTTCCGACACCGAGCCGTTTGCGGCTTTGGCGTTCAAGATCGCGACCGACCCGTTTGTGGGTAAACTTGCGTTCTTCCGTGTGTATTCCGGTTCTGTGAAGGCCGGCGAGACCGTGTATAACTCCAGCAAGGATTCCAACGAGCGTTTGGGTCGTATCGTGCAGATGCACGCGAATGCGCGTAAGGATCTGGAAGTGGTGTACGCGGGTGATATCGCGGCGGCTATCGGTTTGAAGAACACCACCACGGGTAACACCCTGTGTGATGAGAAGCACCCGATCGTTCTGGAATCCATGAAGTTCCCTGAGCCTGTTATCCGCGTGGCTATCGAGCCCAAGACGAAGGCAGGTCAGGAGAAGATGGGTATCGCGCTGGCGAAGTTGGCGGAAGAAGATCCGACCTTCAAGGCGTATACCGATGAAGAAACCGGCCAGACCATCATCGCCGGTATGGGCGAGCTCCACTTGGAGATCATCGTTGACCGTTTGCTCCGCGAATTCAAGGTGGAAGCGAACGTCGGCGCGCCGCAGGTTGCGTACAAGGAAACTGTGCGTAAACTCGCGGATGTGGATTGCAAGTATGCGCGTCAGTCCGGTGGTAAAGGTCAGTACGGTCACGTTAAGATCAAGCTTGAACCCAATGAGACCGGTAAGGGCTATGAGTTTATCAACGCCATCGTCGGCGGTGTGGTTCCGAAGGAATACATTCCCGCAGTCGATTCCGGTATTCAGGGCGCTATGCACAGCGGTATCGTGGCAGGTTATCCTGTTGTGGACTGCAAAGTTACTTTGTACGATGGTTCGTATCACGAGGTTGACTCTTCCGAAATGGCATTTAAGATTGCCGGTTCGATGGCGTTCAAAGAGGCCATGCGTAAGGCGGATCCCGTGCTGATGGAACCCATCATGAAAGTGGTCGTCGTTGTTCCCGATGAATATATGGGCTTCGTGGTCGGTGATATTTCGTCCCGCCGCGGCCAGATGGAAGGCTCGGAGAACATCAACGGTGCTGTGCAGATCCGTGCGAACGTCCCGCTGTCCGAGATGTTCGGTTACGCGACCGATCTGCGTTCCGGTACGCAGGGTCGTGGCCAGTATGTGATGGAGCCCAGCCACTATTCGGAATTGCCGAAGAGTGTTGCAGAGGCGATCATTGCAAAGCGTATGAAGAAAGAGGGCTAATTCGCCTGACTTTCGGTACGTTTTGAAAGAAATTCCGCAATAATACGGTGTTTCTTCAAAAAAACTCTTGCTTTTTTAGCAAACCCTTGTTACAATGTAATTACATTTGCAAGGCAAAGATAATTTTAAATTCAAGGAGGAAATTCCAATGGCAAAGGCTAAGTTTGAACGTTCCAAGCCCCACGTAAACATTGGCACCATCGGTCACGTTGACCATGGTAAGACCACTCTGACCGCGGCGATCACCAAGGTGCTCGCTCTGCAGGGCGGCGCTGAATTCACCGATTACGCGAACATCGATAAGGCTCCCGAAGAGCGCGAGCGCGGTATCACCATCAACACCTCTCACGTTGAGTATCAGACCGAAGCGCGTCACTATGCTCACGTGGACTGCCCCGGCCACGCTGACTACATCAAGAACATGATCACCGGTGCTGCTCAGATGGACGGCGCTATCTTGGTTATCGCTTCTACTGACGGCGTTATGGCTCAGACCAACGAGCACTTGCTGCTCGCTCGTCAGGTCGGCGTTCCGGCAATCGTTGTTTTCATGAACAAGGTTGATCAGGTTGACGATCCCGAACTGCTCGAGTTGGTTGAAATGGAAATCCGTGAAGCTCTCGATAAGTATGAGTTCCCGGGCGACGACACCCCGATCGTTAAGGGTTCCGCTCTGCAGGCTCTCGAGTGCGCTTCCACCGATATCTCCGATGCGGCGTATGCTCCCATTGTGGAACTGATGAACGCTGTTGACGAGTTCATCCCCACCCCCGCTCGTACTGCTGACAAGCCGTTCTTGATGCCTATCGAAGACGTGTTCACCATCACCGGTCGTGGTACTGTTGCTACCGGTCGTGTGGAGCGCGGTCAGTTGAACATGGGCGAAGAAGTCGAAATCGTCGGCTTGAAGGACGAAAAGACCAAGACCGTTGTTACCGGTATCGAAATGTTCCGTAAGCTGCTCGACTACGCTGAGGCCGGCGATAACATCGGCGCTCTGCTGCGTGGTATTCAGCGCACCGACATCGAGCGCGGTCAGGTTCTCTGCAAGCCCGGCTCGATCCAGCCCTTCACCAAGTTCCACGGTCAGGTTTACGTCCTGTCCAAGGAAGAAGGCGGCCGTCATACCCCGTTCTTCAACAACTATCGTCCTCAGTTCTACTTCCGTACCACGGACGTGACCGGTGTTATCTCTCTGCCTGCCGGCACCGAGATGTGCATGCCCGGCGATAACGTCGAGATGGATGTCGAACTGATCACTCCCATCGCTATCGAAGAAGGTCTGCGTTTCGCTATCCGTGAAGGCGGCCGTACCGTCGGTTCCGGTGTTGTTACCGCGATCAACGAGTAATTTATAGCGCTTTACAAAAATGCCGTTCGGTTTGCCGAACGGCATTTTTTTGTTGCAAACGATAACTTTCGGCGGTGTGGGGGAGAAAGCGTTCGCGTTGAGTGAAAAGGGAAAAATCTTGAAATGTCGGACAATGACAGGGTGAAAGAAGCAGAGGTTCGGCGGCAACCGTTCTCGGAGTTTAGCACGAATCCGTTTGCGAAAATGAAACGATACATTAAAGGGTACGACGGCAAGCAACGATCCCCTTCGCAGGTGCCGGACCGCAAAAGCATCTGTCGGCTTTGCCGGTAACAGAGTCTTACAGGCGTTCTTTGATGTGCCGGTGGCTATTTACGGCTGAAACCGATGGTTGCACAAGGAAAGAATCGCATACGATTCCTCTGTTTTCGTGCGGATGAATAATTTTTGAAACATTTATACAAGAAAACCTATATGTTTTTGTCAGTAGAAAAAACAATTTTACGAATTCTTTCCATTCACAAACCCGCACAAAATGTGTTATACTATACTTGTACTCAGCAACTGTTGGTTGACGAGTTACGCGATGATGTTCGGGGGGATCCTTGTGAAGTACCAAAACGCCAAAGATTTTTTGGATGAATCCTTGTTGGAGGAACTGCAAAAGCAGGCAGGCGGCCGCCTTTTGTACGTGCCGACCGCGGGCGAAAAGAAAAGCTGGGGTGAAGTGTCGGGCGAACGCACCAAACTGCGTGAGCGCAACCGTCAGATATGCCGTGAATACGCGGGCGGATTTACCGTGCGCGAACTGGCGGCCAAATGGTATTTGTCGGTGGCATCCATTCGTAAAATTTTGGCGGCGGACAAGACCAACCCGCGTCAGCATTATCTCGGTGTGGATATCGGCGGCACCTTTGTGAAATACGGTGTGGTGGATGAAGACGGCCACGTATTGCAGTTTGATACGGTGGAGACCCCGAACACGGAAAAAGAGTTCGTTCGCTCATTGTATGGTGTGATCGACAAGGTGCGAGAGCAAGACCCGCACATTTGCGGCATCGGCGTGGGTTGTGCGGGGTTGATCGAAAACGGGAATCTTGTCACCGCTACGAATCTGCCGTTCAAGAGCACCCCGTTGCGTGATTTGTTGGCCTCCTATGCGGAACTTCCCGTGTTGTTGGAAAATGATGCCAACTGCGCGGCTCTGGGTGAATATAACGCCGCGGAAGAAGCGAATATGCTGTACATAACCCTTGGCACGGGCGTGGGCGGCGGTTTGATCTTAAATCGTCAGCTTTATCGCGGCAGTCGTGGTGCGGCGGGCGAAGTGGGGCATATCTGCATTGTGAAGAACGGTGAACCGTGTCCCTGCGGCAAACGCGGATGCTTTGAGCAGTATGCTTCTGCAACGGCGTTGGTGCGCCAGACGGAAGCGGCGGTGAGAACACACCCCACCTCGTTGCTCGCCGCAATGGCCAAGGAAGCACCGATGGACGGTCGCCTCTCCTTCAACGCGGCTTATGCGGGCTGTCCCATTGCCAAAACCGTGATCGATACGTTCTGCAGTTATCTCGCGGCGGGTATTGATAGTTTGTGCGAGGTACTTGACCCTCAACACGTGGTGTTGGCGGGCGGTATCACCAAAGAGGGCGAGGGGTTGCTTGAACCGTTGCGTAACCATTTGCGTACTTCGCCCCGCGTGACGGTGGCGCAAAACCGCGGGCAATCGGGCGTGCTTGGTGCAACGCGTCTGTTTAGCCCCAACGGAGGAAGATAACCAAAAGTCCGATGCTTTGCATCGGACTTTTTACATGAAATCCGCTTGCGCGGAATGCACAGCGTGTGGTATACTTGGTTTGGAAGGTGTTGCATTATGAAAAACGGAGTGTTAAAAAATGTGTTGGTAGGGGAGGTCCTCACCGATATCACGGTTGAAAACGGCGTTATCGCCCGCGTGGGGAAGACGGAGCAGGCGGGGGAAGATCTCGGCGGTGCGCGTGTAGTGGCCGGTCTCTTGGATATTCACACGCACGGTTGTGTGGGAGAAGATATGATGCACGGGGATCTTGCGGCCATTGCCCGCTATCAACGTGCCAACGGCATTACGGCGTTTTTGCCCACCACAATGGCGGCGCCTATTGAGGAGGTTTGCCGTGTTACGGCGGAATGCCCTGCAGCAAAGGACGGTGCGACCATACTGGGGTACCATATGGAAGGACCGTATTTGGCGGAAAAATATAAGGGTGCACAGCCTGCTTCGGTGCTGAAAGCGCCCGATTTGGCGGAGTTTGCCGCCATTCCCAACATCCGTGTGGTGACAATAGCCCCCGAATTGGACGGAGCGATAACCTTCATCAAAAAGTGCGGTTGCCCCGTGTTTTTGGGGCATACGGCGGCGGGGTACGACATTGCCGATGAAGCGTTTCGTGCAGGTGCGGCGGGGCTGACCCACACCTTTAATGCAATGTCGCCGTTGCATCACCGCGACCCCGGTCCTATCGGTGCGGCAATCGATCACAATGCATACGTGCAGGTTATCGGCGATGGCGTGCACCTGCACCCTGCGGTGGTGCGTATGTTGTACCGTTTGTTTGGTGCGGAGCGTATGGTGCTCATCAGCGATTCCATGGCGGCAACCGGCATGGCAGACGGCGAGTATATGCTGGGCAGTCAGCACACGGTGGTAAAAGACGGTGCGGCGCGTTTGAAAGAGAACGGCGCACTGGCAGGAAGTACCGCCAATTTGTGGGACGTGGTGCGGCGCGTGATCGGTATGGGCATCCCCGCGGCCGATGCGTTCCGAATGGCATCCGAAACGCCCGCTCGGTTACTCGGTGAAAAACGCGGAGTGATCGCCGAAGGCTATGCCGCTGATTTGGTGGTCGTGGACGAGGAATACAACGTTATACGAGTGATATAAAGCCTCCCCTGTGCAAGGGGAGGTGGGTCGCCGCAAGGCGACTCGGAGGGGTTGTTTTAATATGGACACAAGGACAATCCCTCAGTCGGCTGCGCCGACAGCTCCCTTTACACAAGGGAGCCTTGGGGTGGCCGATTTGGTGATATAAAGCCTCCCCTGTGCAAGGGGAGGTGGGTCGCCCAAGGCGACTCGGAGGGGGGCTTTATGAACGCAAGGGCAATCCCTCAGTCGGCTACGCCGACAGCTCCCTTTACACAAGGGAGCCTTTGGGGGGGCTGATTTGGTGTTATAAAGCCTCCCCTGTGCAAGGGGAGGCGGGTCGCCGCAAGGCGACTCGGAGGGGTTGTTTTAAGTGTATAAAGGAGAGTGAAGTATGGATAGGAAACATAATACCTCGCTTGTTTCCAATGCGCGTACTCTTCGGAAAAATATGACAAAAGAAGAAAGACACTTGTGGTACGATTTTCTTCGTACTTATCCTGTGAAGTTTTCAAGACAAAAGGTGTTGGGAAAATATATTGTTGATTTCTATTCTGCTGAAGCGAAACTGATTATTGAACTGGATGGTTCACAGCACTATGAAGGTGACGGTGCTGTGAAAGATGCAGAGCGGACGGCGTATCTTGAACAGTATGGTCTTACGGTAGCGAGAATACCGAACAATCAAGTGAATCAAGAATTCAGAGCCGTTTGTGAGTATATTGACAATCTCGTAAAACAATCCCTCAGTCGGCTGCGCTGACAGCTCCCTTTACACAAGAGAGCCTTGGGGGCGCTCATCACTGTCAAGCGAAAGACTTTACAGATGAATTCCACCTATGCCAAAAAGAAACCACGCTGTAGCGCGGTTTCTTTTGTCGTGTAAAGCAAAAATGCATTACATATCGCCCAAACGCTACGAATCGTATATGGCAGAAATGCACAAAACAGGGAGGGAAATTTCTACGTTTTCGCGCTTATAAGGTGAGCGGATTACGGTTGCAAGGTGATAAAAAATGTGTTAAAATAGTAGCACTGTAAGCCACGGCTTTTTTGGGCATGTGGTTTAACGGAAATTTTTTAGGAAAGGTGATACTCTATGAAGCAATCAGCCAAACGCATTTTGGCCATGCTCTGCGTGGTCGTGATGCTGTTCTCTTGTTGCTTGTCGGGTCTTACGTTTGCGGCATCCGCAGACGATGCGACTTTCAAGAACAAGTGGACGATTCTTGATGGCGGCGAAAACGGCTTGGTAGTAAATACTAAAGCGAACAGCCACTTCGAGAAGTCGGTTTCTAAGTTTAATGCTCAGATTCCGACTATGTACGAGATGGAGGACATTTCCTTGTACCTCCACATGACGCTGGATGCGGCAGCGGTCACCGCTTTTGAAAAAGGCGGCTCGATCGAACTGTCCCAGTCCTCGATGGACAAATCCGAGCGGAACTGGAGTCTTGCGACTCCCGAATGGAAGGTCGGCGAAAACGTCGTTCTTCTGAAACTTTCCGCTTCGGGCAGTGCACCCGGCGGCGCGGATCCGTTCGATCTGCACAAAGCGATCAACTATTTCCGTATGTTCTCGAACCCCGGTTCGGCGAATTTGGCGAGCGATTCCCAGGTTACCATTTGGGAGATCGCGCTGGTGGATACCACCTCGGCGGGCGTTCAGTTCGGTGAGGACGATACCCACTTGATGCTGTCGAAGCCGATCACGGCGACCCCGAACACCATCGAGGCGAGCGTGAAGGTGGATGCGTTTGCCACCGAATTCCCGCTTCCCATCACCTACACCTCCCGCTACACCGGCACCACGCTGGAAAGCGGCTTGAAGGCGCAGACGGACGTTTCCACCATCGTGAACGGTGTGGAAGGTATTCCGGACGGCACCACGGTGTACGGTTGCACCATGCCGGTGGACGGCTACCTCGGCACGAAGGACACCAAGTATACGGTGAACATTCCGAAGGCTTATAAGATGGAAGACATGGCCCTCGCGTTCTGGTTCTATACCTCGACCGGTACCGTGCCGAACACCCACATGGAGATCTCCTCCGCGGGTGCGTGTGACAAGCAGGAACTGGAATGGACCACCGATGCGATGTTCGCCGATCTGCAGGTCGGTTGGAACTACATTGTGATGCCCTTCAAGGCGGCGACCCACAACCAAAACGGCGGTGCGTTCAACCTGCAGGGTGTGAACTTCCTGCGTTTCTGGGGCAGCGGTAAGGCGACCGAGGAAATGACGGTCTACTTCCACGACTTCAAGTTCGTGAAGCTCGAGAAGGAAGAAGAGCCCGAAGAGGAAGAGCCCGAAGAGGTTACTTCGTGGGCGATGTGCAACAACTTTGCCTCCGCCTCCGGCTTCAACATCGGTTGGTCGAGCGCCAGTTCGAACGCGTCGTTCGGCAAGGTCTGGGCGAACGACAACTCGCTGGCGAAGCAGCCGGCGGCGGGCACCACCTACGTCGAATTCACGGCGAAGGGCAACACCGCGGCGAGCGGCGTGTGGAGCCCCGTGTTCACCCACACCTTCGGTGCGCTGGATATTCCGGAAGGCGTGACGCTGAACGATCTGAAGTTCAGCATGTGGATGTACATCAGCGATGCGGATGCTCTGGCGACCCCCAGCCCGAACTTTAAGATCGGCTCCACCGCAAGCTCGGTGGATCAGGGCTTGTCTTACAGCAACCTGTTCAAAGACTTCCCGTTGGTGGACGGCTGGAACTACATTGAGTTCCCGCTGTCGGCAGGTACGCTGACCACCAACCCCCTGTTGGTGGACGATATCTGCAAAATGACCATGCGTTCGGTGAACCTCACCTGGCTGGATTCCACCCCCGACGACGGTGTGGCCGGCACGGTGGCGGATCAGGCGTTCGTGCGTTATGCGGATTTCCGCATAACGCTGATCGATAAGGAAGCCGAGACCGAATGGTCTATCGGCACCCCGAACGGCGGCCGCTACAGCGGCATGACCAACATCGGCGCCGGTGTTGTGGGTGCGGGCGAAGAAGCACCTGCCGGCCTTAAGTACTACGCCGTGAAGATCGATCAGGGCGCTCAGCTCGCGATGAATCACCAGAGCTTTAAGGTGGATTTCCCCGCGACCATCACCTCGAAGGATCAGCTCTACCTCTCCTTCTGGATGTATACCTCCACCGGCGAAGTCGGCCCCGGTAACATCGAGTTGACCTCCTCGGGTACGTGGGATAAGCAGGAACTTTGCTTTACTTATAAGAACTTTATTCCCAACTTGAAGGCGGGTTGGAACTACGTGGAACTGCCGCTGGCGGCTCCCACTTCCGCAACCGTCGGTACGCCCGGTGTGTTCGATTACACCAAGGCGAACTTTATCCGCTGGGTCGGCGGCGGCGCGTTTGCGGCCGAGACCGAGATCCGCGTTTCCGAGATGAAGTTTATCACAAAGGCCGAAACGGTGGAAGAGAACGAGCAGATGCTGTTTGAAACCGTCAAACTCGGCACCACCGCTACCGCCACCGGTGCGGACGGTCTGCCGGCGGGTTATGCGTATGCGGCCTTCGATCGTTCCTCTGCTTCGGGTTCCTCCGTGGTGACCGAGCAGAAGAATTTGGTTGTGGATGTTCCGTCCTACACCAACTTCAACGATCTGGGCCTCTCCTTCTGGCTGTACGTCAACGACGTGAGCAAGATCAGCGGCACCGGTCAGATCGAACTTTCCTCTGCCGGTATGTGTGACCAGCAGGAGTTGGGCTTTGGTCTGGACAAGAGCACGTTGAAGAATGGTTGGAACCACGTGTTCCTGCCGTTCACCAAGGGCTCCTTGTACAGCGGCACCGCGGGCGTGGCGTTCGATCACACCGCGATCAACTACTTCCGTTGGTACGGCATTTACGGCGCCGGCTTGGAGATCCGTCTGGCGCACGTGACGATCTACAACATGAGTGGGTACGACACGCCCTCGTGGCCGATCGTAAACTTGAACAAGGCGCCCCACAACTGGGACGGCGGTAAACTTACGGTGGGCAACGTTTGGACGAACGACGGCACCGGTGCGGCACAGCCGCTCTCCGGTACGGCGTACTATGAAGTGAAACCCAATACCCCCATTGATCTCAATGGTAAGCAAGCGTGGAAAGCGGGCTGGAATGCCGGCACCAACAACGCGTTCATGGCGCCCGGCATCCCGACCTATTACGATATCAACGACCTCACCTTCTCCTTCTGGCTGTACGTGCCGGATGTGGATCTGCTCCCGATGGTTTCGGGCGCACCGAACTTCCAGCTGACTTCGGCGGGTACGTACGATAAGAACCTGATGAACTATGGATACCTGCTGCGTGACGGTATTCAGGGTGAGTGGAAAGACGGTTGGAACTACATCGAACTGCCGCTTTCCAAGATGAACAAGCAGGCAACCTTCGATCTCTACAGTCTGAACTTCCTGCGTTGGTCCTATTTCCCGATGTACTATTCGGAAGATGCGAGCGTGCCGGATGTGGTGCGTTTTGCAGACTTCCGTATCACCGCTGCAGAAGATAAGACTCCGCCTCCGGCAGAGGACGTGACGGTTACCGAAGATAACATGATCATCATCGGTAACACCAACACCGACGACGAGAACCCGATCGCGCTGTTCACCGACGTCAACGGTAACGTTGGCTGGGTGTGGGGCGACAAGCAGTTCATCACCGAGTTCAACGTCGCGACCGGCGAGTGGATCGACCTTTCGCTGGTGCGTGATATGAGCAAGGGCGTGTTCTTGCTGTATGCGGACGGCGAAGTGGTTGCCGAACGCAGTGCGGAAGGTACCGCTGACATTATTCCCACCACCGCGTTCTCCATCGGTGCGGACGGCCTCGGCGTGACCTTCCAAGGTACGATCGCCGACGTGCGCTTGTGGAGCGACGTTCGCACCGCGGACGAGATCGTTGCTAACCGCGTGGAAAAGGTCGGCACTAAGATCAATCCGCTGGCGGCAGGCACCGAAGGCCTCATTGATGCGTGGTTCTTGGTGGGCAACCTCGACTACGTGCTCGGCGGCAACGTTCTCAAATCGGTCAACGGTAATGATCTGGTGTTTGCCGGTTCCCGTGCGGACGACTGGGTGAAGGGTTATGAAGTCCCGACCGATATCGTCGGCGAGGATTACTATTCGATGGTCTTCATCCCCGATACGCAGGAACTGGTGACCGGTGCCTTCACCGAAGAGTGGATGGCGGCGGCACAGTGGATCGCAGACAACGTGGAGAAGGAAAACATCGTCCACGTTATCGGTGCGGGTGATACCACATGGCTTGCCAACGACGGCAACTTTACCATTGCAAAGAACGGTTGGGATCTGTTCACCGATAAGGTCTCGTGGAGCAACCTGACGGGTAACCACGATTATCCCGGTTCGACCAGACCCGTGAACGATACCACCTATACCATTCGTGACACCTCGAAGTACAACGAGTATTTCGGTATCAACTACATCAACTCCACCGCGGCGGCGGATACCTACGTCGGCTCGTTCGAGGACGACTACGATATCTACGGCACCGCGAAGAACGAAAACGGCAAGTACGTCGGCGTGGAAAACTCCTATTTCCGCTTCAACGTTGCCGGCGTGCAGTGGATGATCCTCCAGCTTGAGTATCATCCCCGTGTAAGCGTTATCAACTGGGCGAACTCGATCCTCGAGCAGTATCCCAACGATAACGTCATCGTGACAACTCACAGCTATATCAACAACGACACGGCGGATTGGTGCACTCACTGGATGCCGTACACCAAGTCGGATGCCGAGATCGGCGGCTGGCTCGGTAGTTTGATGGATCCTGCACAGGTTTGGCCGAACGGCGACACTTCGCCGATCTGGGATAAACTCATCTACAACCACGACAATGTCAAAATGTTGCTTTGCGGTCACGCAGGCACGGCGGACGGTCACGTGTTGCAGAAGGTTTCCAAGAATGCGGCGGGCAACGAAGTGCCGCAGTTGATGCTCAATGCACAGGATCTGGACATTGAGTACTTCGACGGTCAGGCACTGGCGATGCTGGGTATCCTCCGCTTCAGCAAGGATGGCACGAAGTGCGATATCCAGTACTACTCGGCATACCACGATGCATCCTATCATCCCTCGAACAACGAGATGCGCTCGGTCGAACTGAACACGGTCGTGTCCTGTGCACACGAGAATACCACGTTGGTGGGCTATAAGGAAGCGACCAAGAACGACTACGGCTACACCGGCGACCTCATTTGTAATGAGTGCGGCGACACCGTGAAGAAGGGTCAGACCATCCCGAAGATTCAGGTCTATTCGAAGATCGATTTCTCGAACGGCGAATTTGTCGGCACGGCGGCAACGGCCAACGGTTACGACATTCAGCCGATCCCCGGCACCGAATTCTACGGTGCGAAGCTGAACAAGCAGAACCAGACCATTACCATGGCGCTGGATGCGGCGGCTCTGCAGATCGACGAGGAAGATATCTTGAACGGTACCGACCTTGCGATCACCTATGAGTACTACGCTGTCAACGCATGGGCGACCGACCACCGCTTCACCTTGAGCGGCAACGGTTACAACCTCGGTGTTAACGGCGGCGGTGTCTCCAACGTGTGGGATTGCGCTCCCGTGAACGTGGGCAACCCGCTCAAGCGCGGTGAACTCGCCACCGTGACCTACACGGTCGGCGCGAATTCCCCGATCGTCCTGACGATGGACGGTAAGCTCGGCAACGGTACCACGGGTGTGGCGGGCGAGACCTATAGCACCTTGAGTACCGCTCAGGCATTGGTGAACGGCAAATCCTTCACCTTCTATTGCTGGAACAACGATGCTGCGGGCACCTTGGGCCGCGATATCTACATCAAGTCCATCACGATTCACGCGGCGGACGAGTTGGCCGAGAAGCCCGTGATCGAAGAAGGCTCCGAAGCGATCTTCTATGACTATGCGCTCAACCCCGTGTACTATCCGCAGTACACCAACAACATTTCCTACGGTTTGACGATGGCGACCGAGTATGCAGAGTACTATGCCGAGGATACGGCCAAAGAGTACGTGCGCTTCAACTACGGTTATGTAAAGGTGAACGAACTGCTTTCGAGCGACCAGGTCACCCCGAAGGATTATCTGCTGCGCATCACCGCGAAGGAAGGCAGCGACCTTACCCGTATGGTCGTGCAGTATCAGAAAGCGGCGAGCGGCAGCGGTATGTGGAGCGGTTACTACACGCCCGAATTTGTGGACGGCGTGCTGGAACTGAAACTGGATGATGCTGTGTTCTGCAACAGCTTGAACGGCGGCTCCTCCATCCGTCTGCGTGACACGCACTATGAGTTGATCGACGGTAACTACACGCTGATCACGGGCGACGAGCTCGCGGATATTGCCTCCATTGAGGTTATCACGCTGGCTTGCGACCACAGCAAGACCACGACCACGACGGTGGATGCGACCTGCACGACCGACGGTTCGGTCACCGTGACGTGCGACTCTTGCGGCGAGGTCATCTCGACCGAAGTTATCCCCGCAACCGGTCACGTGAACACCACCACCGAAACGGTGGATGCGACCTGCACGACCGACGGTTCGGTCACCGTGACCTGCGCTTGTGGCGAAGTGGTTTCGACCGAAGTCATTCCCGCACTGGGTCATAAAGACCCCACCGGCACGTGGAATTCTCTGCAGTATTGCTTGAACGATTGCGGCACAGTCATCTACGACCTGCAGGCGATCTTGAACGCGGGCGGCGAAGTCACGTTGGATCGTGACGTTGCCACCGACGTTGCCCTCACCGTGAACACCACCGTGGTGCTGAACCTCGCGGGTCACTCCATCTCCGCCACCGAACTCGACACGGTGGGCGACGGCGTGTTCTACGTCATTGCCGGCGGCGACCTCACCATCAACGGTGAAGGCACCATCAACGGCTTGGGCGGCAACAACTACTCCATGGCTATCTGGGCCAACGGCGGTAAGGTCACCATCAACGGCGGTACTTACACCAACGTGGGCGCAGGCGACGAGGATCACTACGACCTCATCTACGTCAAGAACGGCGGCGAAGTGATCATCAACGGCGGTACGTTCATTGCACATACGCCGAAGTGGACGCTGAACAGCAACGATACCTATAAGGGTACCTTTACTGTGAACGGCGGTAAGTTCTATCAGTACGATCCCGCGGACAACACCACCGAGAACCCGACCAAGGTTTGGGTGGCAGACGGCTTCGATACCGTGCTTGTGGGCGACTACTATGAACTGGTCGCGCACGTGTGCGGCGAAGGCGAACTGACGGGTGTTGTGGAGGCTACTTCTTCCACGCCCGGCTACAGCGGCGACATCGTGTGCCGTTGCGGCGAGATCCTTGAGCAGGGTCACGTCACCCCGATCATCGTCATCGGCGAGATCGATGCGAACGGTATCTACCGTGAAGACGGCAAGGCCATGGTCTACAAGGGCTTGATCCAGATCGACGGTTACTACTACTATGCGAACAAGCAGGGTGCCGTGCTGAAGGATACCACCTACACCATCAAGACCACCAACGGTTACGAAGGTGTGGACAGCCGCATTCAGGCGGGTGCCAGCTACTACTTCGACGCGGAAGGCCGCATCGTGTTCGAGAAGAACGGTCTCTACGACGGTTTCTACTATGAGAACGACAAGAAGGTTCCGTATGCGGGTCTCGTGAACGTGGACGGCAACTACTACTACGTGGTGGAGAATGCCGCGATCGTGACCGGCCGCTACTTCATCAGCAACATCAGCGAAGAACTGCGTGCGGAAGGTTTCTCGAACGGCTACTACCTCTTCGATGAAAACGGCGTGATGAACACCGAGGCGAAGGTGGCGGACGGCTACTACTACGCCGAAGGCGGCAAGTGCCTCGCATACGCGGGTCTGGTCGAAGTGGACGGCGATTACTACTACGTGCTGAAGAACGGTGAAGTGACGCTCGGCCGTTATGCCATCGTGAGCACCAACGGCTTGAAGGATAAGGGCCACTACTCGTTCGGCACCGACGGTAAGATGCTGATGAACACGGTTGAGAACGGCTACTACTACACCGAAAGCGGTGCGGCAGAAAGCTATCTCGGCCTCGTGAAAGCAGCCGACGGCAACCTGTACTACGTGCAGGCACAGGGTAAGGTCGTGGTTGACAACGCGAACTTCTACGTGACCACCACCAACGGTTACGTGACGAAGGGCTTCTATGCGTTTGATGCCAACGGCGCGCTGATCCTGTAAACACAGCATAACCTAAAATAAACAACGCCCGAAGATGGCCTTCATCTTCGGGCGTTTGTTTTGTCGTGAGGATCGCGATGGACAACCCCTCCGAGTCGCCTTGGGGCGACTCACCTTTCCTCCCGGAGACGGGCCCCTTTTGTCCGCTTTGCGGACATTTCCCCCGCACGCGGGGGAATCCCCTTACACGGGGGAGGCGGACAGCGTCGGTGCACGATGTGCGGAGACGTGATCGTGGCGTGTGATTCCCGTTCTAGGCCATACGTGGAACAAGGGCGAAGTGACGGCGGCTCCCACGCTCGAAGCCAACGGTTCGAAGAAATATACCTGCACGGTGTGCGGCGCTGCCAAAACGGTGGTGCTGACCATGGCGGAGATCCGCGAAGCCGCTATTACTTTAACGGAAGTTAACTCCTGCGGCGTAAAACGTTAAAAACAAGGGCAAGCGATTTTTCGCTTGCCCTGTTTTTGTATTTACCCCTCTTTTGAAAACAGCGGAGTGGAAAGGTATCGCTCACCTGTGTCGGGAAGCAACACCACCACGGTCTTTCCTGTGTTTTCGGGGCGCTTGGCCACCGTGATGGCGGCCGAAAGCGCCGCCCCTGCGGAAATGCCCGCGAGCACCCCCTCACAGCGGCCGAGCATACGTCCGACGACATAGGCTTCCTCTTCGGTCACGGTGAGCACTTCGTCCAGCACGGTGGTGTTCAGCACAGCGGGGACGAACCCCGCACCGATGCCTTGCAGCCCGTGTGCGCCTGCCGCCTTGCCCGAAAGCACGGCGGAGGAGGCGGGTTCCACACCCACCACCTGCACTGAGGGATTTTGGGATTTTAAAAATTCGCCCACTCCCGTGACGGTGCCGCCCGTGCCGACACCCGCCACAAAAATATCCACAGCCCCTGCGGTGTCGTCCCAAATTTCGGGGCCCGTGCTCGCATGGTGTGCCGCAGGGTTAGCAGGGTTTTGAAACTGTCCCGCCACAAAGGCGTGGGGGATCGCGGCGGCGAGTTCTTCTGCTTTTTCAATGGCGCCCGCCATACCGCGCGCACCGTCGGTCAGCACCAATTCGGCACCGTATGCCGTCATCAGCCGCTGCCGCTCCACCGACATAGAATCCGGCATCACGATGATGGCGCGCAACCCGCGTGCCGCCGCCACCGCCGCCAAGCCGATGCCGGTGTTGCCCGACGTCGGCTCGATCACCACGGCATCGGGGGTGAGTTTCCCTTCTGCTTCGGCGGCGTTCAGCATTGAAAGTGCCACGCGGTCTTTGGCAGAACCCGCGGGGTTCATTCCTTCCAGTTTAGCGAGCAGACGGGCACAAAGCCCCTCTTGCTTTTCAATGTTTTTCAGTTGCAGCAGCGGTGTGCCGCCGATCAACTGTTCAATAGACGTATAGATCACAAAAAAGCCTCCTTTGACTGCTCACCCTATGGTGAGATCGGCATGGTATTATCATATCGCAAACGGCGCGATTTGGCAAGATGTTTTTCGCTGTCAAACCTTGTCAAGAGCGGCAAAATATGATATGATACCGATGATAAGGAGGGACTGCTATGGTCGTCTTTTTTGATTTGGACGGAACCTTGACCGATCCGTTTGAGGGGATCACCCGTTCGGTGCAGTTTGCACTGGCACACTTCGGCATAGACGTGGCGGATCGCACCGAACTGGCGCCGTATATCGGGCCGCCGCTGCGTGAGTCGTTTATTGCGCGGCACGGGCTTTCCGATGAACAGGCGGACGAAGCCCTGCGGCAGTACCGCGTGCGGTTTTCGGATGTCGGTATGTTTGAAAATCGCGTGTATGACGGGGTGGAAATGATGCTTCGCGCCTTGCGTGAGCAAGGGGTGCGTTTGGCGGTTGCCACCTCAAAGCCCACGGTGTTTTCGGTGAAGATATTGGAACACTTCGGCTTGGCCCACTATTTTGAAGAGATCGTCGGCAGTGAACTGAGCGGCCACCGCGTGGAAAAGGCGGAGGTCATTGCCGAAGCGATGATGCGCCTTAACGTATCGGCCGAGGACGTGTGGATGGTGGGCGACCGCTGTTTCGACATTGAGGGTGCTCACCAAAACGGAATGCGTGCGGTCGGTGTGCGATACGGTTACGCCGAGACGGACGAACTGGAGCGCGCAGAGGCCGAACACATCGTGGATACGGTGGAACAACTGCAAAGGTTTTTGTTGGAGGAGAATGAAAAATGAAACATTTTGGATTGCAGGCGGCGGATATTTTGTTGCCGCAAGGCGGTTTTGAAGCGTGGTCGGTGGTGGCGTGCGATCAGTACACCTCCGAACCCGAATATTGGGATGCGGTGGAAAAAGCGGTGGGGGATGCCCCTTCGGCACTGCGTGTCACCCTGCCGGAGATCTATTTGAACGACGATCCCAACGCACGTATTGCGGCGATCAACCGCACGATGGCGCAGTATCTTGCGGAGGGCGTGCTGAAAGAACATCCCGACAGTATGGTGTACATTGAGCGTGAAACCTCCGCCGGTGTGCGCCGCGGTCTGCTCGGGGTGATCGACCTTGAAGAATACGATTATCGCGCAGGCAGCAAAACGCTCATCCGCGCGACCGAGCAGACGGTGGTGGAACGCATTCCGCCGCGCGTGGCGATCCGCCGCGATGCGCCGCTGGAACTGCCGCACGTGCTGTTGCTGATGGACGATGCACAGCACACCGTGTTCGGTGCGGCAGGCACCGAGGGGGACGTGGTGTATGATTTCGACCTGATGCAGGGCGGCGGACATATCCGCGGCACACGGCTCCCCAAAGCGGCACAGGAACGGGTGACGGCCGCATTAAGCGCGTTGCTTGACGGGCAGGAAGACCCGTTGTTGTTTGCGGTGGGGGACGGCAACCATTCGCTGGCTACGGCCAAGGAATGTTACGCACAAGACCCCAATCCGAAGAATCGCTACGCGTTGGTGGAAGTGGTGAATATCCACGACGATTCGATTCAGTTTGAGCCGATCTATCGCGTGCTGTTCCACGCGGATATCGCGGAGGTGACGGCTGAACTTGCCGCTTTGTGCGGTGAGGGTGAGGATACGCAGGCGATCACCTGTGTGACCGCTGCCGGAGAAACGGTGCTGAATCTGGCGCCCACCTCCAAACTGCCTGTCGGCACGTTGCAGGCGTTTTTGGATGCGTACTTAAAAGAGCATCCCGCCGTTACCATTGACTATATCCACGGCGAAGATACGGTGCGCCGTCTGTGTGCCGCCGAAGGCGTGCTCGGTTTCTTGTTTGACGGTATGGGCAAGGACGAGTTGTTCCCTGCCATTCGTCAGGACGGTTCGCTTCCGCGCAAGACCTTTTCGATGGGACATGCGGAGGATAAGCGCTACTATTTGGAAGCGCGCGTGATACGCTGAACCGATGGATCTGCGAAAATTTCGGCGGTGGTCGATCCCGTTTCTCCCGATGATGGCGGGCGCATTCTGCCTGTTGCTTTGCCGCCTGTTTCCCGCAGTGGCCGAGCGGGTGTTTGCCCGTGGCGTGTTTCGGCTGCTGTCGGCGATGTTCGGCACACTGACACAGTATCTGCCGTTTTCATTTGCGGAACTGTTGGTGGTTGCGGCACTGCCCGCGGCGGCGGTTCTCCTCGCGTGGGCGGTGCGCCGCCCTGCCGTGCGGGCACGATTGCTTCGCGGCGGTGTATGGTGTGTGTCGATTGCCTTTACGCTCTACCTTTTTATGCACGGTCTGCAATATGCGCGCCGTCCGTTGGCCGAGCAAATGGGGCTTACGGTGAGCGGCAGCAGTTCGGTAGAGCGGCTTTCCGCGCTCACGGCGTTTTTCGCCGAGAAAGCGGCCGCGGCCCGCACCGCGTGTCAAGAGGATGCGGTGGGGTGTATGCGCCTGCCCGATACGGTGGGGGACGTGCTCAAAAACGGAGGCGAGGGATATGCACGTCTGGCCCAACGGTATCCGTTTTTAAACGGCACCGTCCACCGCGCCAAACGTGTGCTGCTTTCGCGTCCGTGGTCGTATACGGGAATCACGGGGATGTATTTCCCCTTTACTGCCGAGGCGAACGTGAACGTGGACGTTCCCCCCGATGAAATGCTGATAACGGTTACTCACGAACTTGCTCATACGCGTGGGTTTGCACACGAAGACGAATGTAATTTTTTAGGCATTTTGGCGTGTGTGAATCATCCGCAGGCGGAGTGGCAATACGCGGGCTGGCTTGCCGCTTATCAATATGCCGCCGATGCATTGTATGCGGCGGATGCCGCGGCGTGGCGTGAGGTTGCCGCTTTGTGCAGTGACGGTATGCGGCGGGATCTTGCACGCCGTGCGGCCTATTGGGCGCAGTTTGAAGGGGCGGTGCAGGAACTTTCCACCGAGGTGAATCACGCCTTTATTCAGGCGAACGGCGATCGTGACGGCGTGGCGCGATACGGCAAGGTGACGGCACTTTTGATGGCTTATTACGCCGATGGAGTATGAATAGGAACAAAAAACGGCAAGCGAATGTTCGCTTGCCGTTTGATTCATTCTTCGTCTTTGCCGCAGGTTTTGGATACGATGTACTTCGGGCGGCCTTTGATCTCATCGTAAATCTTACCGAGATAATATCCGATGATACCGATGCTGGTTATGATGATACTGCTGAACAAGATCTGCAAAATGATCACCGTGGTGAAACCTTCTAACGCACGGCCGCTGATCTTGCCGATCAGCGCGATAGCCCCCATCACCACCGAAATCACGAACGATACCATACCGAGTGCGGTGATGATCTTCATCGGGAAATCCGAAAATGAGGTGATGTTGGTCACGGCGTATTTCACCAACGACCAGAAGGACCATTTGGACACACCCGCGGTGCGTTCCTGCACGTCAAAAGTGATCTGTACGCACTTAAAGCCGATCCACGAGGACAGCGCGCGGAAGAAGGAGTTCTTCTCTTTGATGGTGAGCAGGGCGTCGATCGCTTTGCGGTCGAGCAGTTTGAAGTCGGAGGCATCCCGCATATTGATCTTGGTCGCCACGCTGATGATGCCGTAAAACACGGTGGCAAACGCCTTGTGCAGTGCCGACTCCTTGCCGCGATCGCTCTTGATCGCTTCGACCACTTCGTATCCCTGTTCCCACAGCGCATACATTTCGAGCATTTTTTCGGGCGGGTGTTGCAGATCGCAGTCGATCACCACCGCACACGCCCCGCGTGCGGCTTGCAGGCCCGCAAAAATGGCGGCCTCTTTGCCGAAATTGCGGGAAAAATGCACGCCGTGTACCACAGAGTTCGCCGCGGCCGCCGCTTCGATCTCCTGCCACGTGTTGTCTTTAGAACCGTCGTCCACAAAAATCAGTTCGTGGTCGATCGCCGCATGGGTCAATATGGTGTGAATGACCGCCGCGGTCTTTTGGATCATTTCTTGTTCGTTATACGACGGTATCACTACCGACAGCATCTTGTCCATTCGTTTTCCTCCAATGTAATTGTCAACCGCAGGAAGCGATCAAAAGCCGCCGTCTGTGCGGCTGATCATTTCTCTGCCATCAAGCGGGAAAGGCGGTCGGAGAAGGCTACCGTATCGGTGAGCGGCAGACCCTCGATCAACAGCGCTTGATCGTACAGCAGGGCGGCGTAATCCGCGAGTTTTTCTTCATCGGTGATGGTAAGCAGGGTTTGGAACACGGGGTGCGTGGGGTTGAGTTCCAGCACGCGTTCCGCCCTCACGGGGGCGGCGTTCGGCATTTGCGAAAGCACCTTTTCCATTTCGAGTGACACGGCGCCCTCGCTTACCAAGCAGACGGGGTGGGACTTCAAACGGGCGGAGATACGCACCGCTTTGCACTGTCCTTCGAGCGCTTTGCCCAGTTTTTGAAGCAGCGCCGTTTCTTCGGCGGAATCTTCACGCGTGTTCTCCTCCGCCTCAAATCCGAGGTCGTCGCCCGATACCGAGCGGAATTCTTTCTCTTTGTAGTTGTGGAGCATCTTCAGCGCGAATTCATCCACGTCATCGGTGAGATACAGCACTTGATAGCCGCGGTCCAACACCATTTCCGCCTGCGGCAGGTGCGCGATCTGCTCCGCCCGTTCACCGCACGCGTAGTAGATGTATTTTTGATCCTCCGCCATTGCTTCCACGTATTCGTTCAGCGACACCGTGGCACTTTCGCCCGACCAGCGGAACAACAAGAGGTCTTGCAACGTATCCTTGTGCTGACCGTAATTCGAATAGATACCGTATTTCAACTGTAAACCGAATTGCTCGAAGAACTGTTCGTACTTTTCGCGGTCGTTCAACAGCATCGAAGTCAGTTCGGTTTGGATCTTCTTTTCGATACGCGAAGCGATGATCTTGAGCTGGCGGTCGTGCTGCAGCATTTCACGCGAAATGTTGAGCGACAGATCCTGCGAATCCACCAAACCGCGCACGAACCCGAAGTGATCGGGCAGCAGGTCGGCGCACTTGTCCATAATGAGCACGCCCGAAGCATACAACTGCAAGCCTTTTTCAAACTCACGGGTGTAATAGTTATGGGGCGCACGAGCGGGAATGTAAAGAAGGGCGTTGTAGGTTGCCGTGCCCTCCGCCGAGGAGTGGGCGTAACGCAACGGGTCCTCAAAATCGTAAAACTTCTCTTTGTAGAAGTTGTTGTAATCTTCCGCCGTCAGTTCATTGCGGTTTTTCTTCCACAGGGGAACCATACTGTTGAGGGTCTCATCCTCCACCACCGTTTCCCACACGGTGTCTTCCCCCGCGGTGCCTTCCTGCGGCACGCGGCGGGTGGTTTCCATCTTGATGGGATAGCGGATGTAATCGGAATAGCGTTTCACCAATTCGCGCAGGCGCCACTCGTCCAAAAATTCATCGTAATTTTCTTCTTCCCCGTTCGGCTTTATATGCAGTTCGATCACGGTGCCGTGGGCGGCTTTTTCCGCCGTTTCCACCGTGTAACCGTCCGTGCCGTCGGATTCCCAACGCCACGCTTCGTCACTGCCGAATGCGCGGGAAGTCACCGTCACGTGGTCGCTCACCATAAAGGCGGAATAGAAACCGACACCGAACTGACCGATGATGTCCACGTCCTCGGTCGTTTCGTTTTCCTGCTTGAATTTCAGCGAACCGCTTTTGGCGATGGTGCCGAGATTCTGTTCCAGTTCCTCTTTGGTCATACCGATGCCGTTGTCGGTGAGGGTCAGCGTGCGGGAGTCTTTGTCGGGGGTCAGACGAATGACCATATCCTCTCGGAGAACACCCGTCACGTTTTCCGAGAGCGAACGGTAATACAGTTTATCCATTGCATCGCTCGCGTTGGAGATCAGCTCGCGCAAAAAGATCTCTTTGTGGGTGTAGATGGAATGGATCATCATATCCAGAAGTCGCTTGGACTCCGCTTTAAATTGTTTTTTTGCCATAGTAATGCACCTCTGTCAGGGTTGATATTCAAAGCAGGGCATCAGTTCCAACTTGAATTGGTTGATGCGGTGTAAACGGTCGATCTTTTCTTTGATCTCGGCGGGCGGTTCCGCGCCGTCACGGATATACGCATCCAGTGCGGCATAGGTGAAACCGAGTTTTTCTTCATCGGTCGAGCCGGAAAGTCCGTCGATCGGCACCTTGTCCACCAAATGGGCGGGCAGGCCGAGCTCACGGCCGATGGCCTTCACTTCGGTCACCGTCAGGCGGGAAAGCGGGCTGAAATCCCCCACGCTGTCGCCGTAACGGGTGGAATATCCCACCCAGTCTTCCGAGAGGTTGCAGGTGTTGGCCACACGTCCGTTTCGGGATTGCGATACCGCATACAGCGTTGCCATACGGATGCGCGGCGGCAGGTTGATGCGGGTCTGTTCCGAGATGGGGATATCTCCCATCGCATTCAAAACACCGTCTACCGCATCTTTGACGTTGATGACCACCCGTTCGATACCCAGCGCATCGCACAGATCCACCGCACAGTCGATATCCGCCTGCACGCCGCAGGGCATCAGCACGCCGAGCACGCGTTCGGCACCCAGTGCTTTTACACACAGTGCCGCCGTAACCGAACTGTCTTTGCCGCCCGAAATGCCCACGACAGCGCGGCAACCCGCGCCGTTTTGGGCGAACCAATCGCGGATCCAGCGGACGCACGCTTCGGTGACGGCCGCCGCATGAAACTTACTCATCAGCCGTTCCCCTCCAACACACGCACCGTGGTGATCTTCGGCTGGTTCGCCGCCAGCACCGTACCGTTGCCGTCCTGCACGGGGGTGGTCTCGCAGATCGCATCCACCACTTCGATACCGTCGGTCACGTGGCCGAAGGCGGCGTAGTTGCCGTCGAGATGCGGGCTGTCTTTATGCACGATGAAGAATTGGGAGGAGGCGCTGTCCGGCTTTTGCGAACGCGCCATCGAAATGACACCGCGCTTGTGGGAAATGTTGTTTTCATAGCCGTTTTGGGCGAATTCACCCACGATCTCCTCGTCCGAACCGCCGGTGCCGTTGCCGTCGGGGTCACCGCCTTGGATCATAAATCCGTCGATGATGCGGTGAAAAGTCAGGCCGTCATAAAAGCCGTCTTTCGCCAATTTTACAAAGTTGGTCACGGTGATGGGCGCGGTATCCGCATCCAGTTCCAGCGTAATGGTGCCGTATTTTTCCACCGTGATCTCCACCGTGTGCTTACCTGTAAGACAGTTCGAGGTATCCACCGTCGGTTTGGTCGTGGTGGTGGTCGGAGGCGGGGTGAAATCCTTCAGCATACGCACCGTCTTCATTTTCGGTTGATCCGCCGCCGCCACTGTGCCGTTATTATCTTGTACGGGGGTGTTTTTGCACACCGCATCCACAACCTCCATACCGCTCACAACGTGACCGAAGGCGGCGTAGTTGCCGTCCAAAAACTCGCTGTCTTCATGCACGATGAAGAACTGGGAGGAAGCACTGTTCGGCTCGCCGGTGCGCGCCATCGAAATAACGCCGCGCTTGTGGGAGAGGTTATTTTCCACCCCGTTGGCGGTGAATTCACCCTTGATGGTGGTTTCTGCGCCGCCGATGCCGTCGCCGTCGGGGTCGCCGCCTTGCATCATAAAGCCTTCCATAATGCGGTGGAAGGTCACGCCGTCGTAAAACGCATCCTCCACCAAATTCACAAAGTTGGTCACGGTGATGGGGGCAATATCCGCATCCAATTCCACCACGATGTCGCCGTAGCTTTCCACCGTGATCTTGGCATAATGTTTACCCGTGAGCAGATCGCCCTCGTTGGTTTTTTCTTTACAGCCCGCCAGTGTGCAGACCAAAAGGCACACGGCAAGCAACAGGGTCCATACGCGTTTCATAAATTTCTCCTCCGCTTTGCATATTCTATATAAGTATATCACCTTTATGATAATTTCGCAACCTTCCTCTTGCTTTTTTTCAAAAAGTCGTTATAATGGGTAATATATTCGTTCGTGGAGGTATCGTTCGTGCAACTGAACACACAACAACTCGCATTGGTGCAAAAACAGATCGCCCGAGTCAAAGCGTTTGAGGGCGGTTTATACGCACAAAAATATCAACATATTCAGGCGGAGGATATTGCGACGGCCGCCGATTTTGAAAATCTGCCGTTCACCGAAAAGGACGAACTGCGCGCGGTGTATCCGTTGGGTATTCAAGCGGTGCCGGATGAGGATATCGTGCGTATTCACTCCTCCTCGGGCACAACGGGCACTCCCATTATTGTGCCGTATACCAAGCAGGACGTGGAAGATTGGGCGCTGATGTTTGCCCGTTGCTATGAAACGGCGGGTATTACCAAAAACGACCGTATCCACATCACCCCCGGTTACGGTTTGTGGACGGCGGGCATCGGGTTCCAGCTCGGCTGTGAAAAACTCGGTGCCATGGCGGTGCCGATGGGGCCGGGCAATACCGACAAACAACTCAAAATGATGATGGACCTGAAAAGCACCGTGCTGTGTGCGACCTCGTCGTATGCTCTTTTGTTGGCGGAGGAGATCGAGAAACGCGGCATCGGGGATAAGATCCATTTGAAAAAGGGTGTCATCGGTTCGGAACGGTGGGGCGACAAAATGCGCGCTCGCATTGCGGCGGAACTGGGTGTGGAACTCTACGACATCTACGGCCTGACCGAAATCTACGGCCCCGGCATCGGTATCAACTGTCAAAAAGAAGAACCGATGCACTATTGGGACGATTTCATTTACATTGAGATCATCGACCCTGTGACCGGCAAAACACTGCCCGACGGTGAGGTGGGCGAGATCGTGATCACCACCCTGCGTAAAGAGGGCGCACCGCTGATCCGTTACCGCACCCACGACCTCTCCCGTATCGTGCCCGAGGCGTGCTCGTGCGGATCGACCTTCCCGCGTATTGACCGCATCATCGGCCGCAGTGACGATATGATCAAGGTCAAGGGCGTGAACATCTACCCCGGTCAGGTGGAGGACGTGCTCAAAGGGGTGGACGGTGTCAGCAGTGAATATCAGGTGATGATCGACCACTTGAACGGGCGGGATATTATGACCCTGTTCTTTGAAATGGAACCCCATGCCGAACAGGCGGTGGTGGAAGCGGCGGTCGGTGCAGTATTTAAGACGCGCGTGGGCCTTACCATCGTACCCAAAGGTGTGGCGATCGGCGAACTTCCCCGCAGTGAGAAAAAATCCACCCGCATTTTTGATAATCGATATTAAGAAAGAAGGCAAGCGAATTTTCGCTTGCCTTCTCGAGCGTGTCAAAAAACACGACTCTCCCATTTATAAAACGGAGGGAGGGGGTGTGTGCGGGGGAACCGTCAGGGTTCCCCTGCGCGTCGAGCGTGCAATGCACGCGGATAAACCCGCCCGCAGGCGGCAGACAGCAAAAAGTCCGGCGTATGCCGGACTTTTTGACAGTCTGAAGAAGGCAAGCGAACGTTCGCTTGCCTTCTCGTTTTGCTTTTTTGCTACTTTTTGTCGGTCGCAGCGGTTTCGTCCGCCACCGCGCGGATAACGTAACCGTCTTCGGTGCGTTTCACCGTGTAATATTGGCGGTAGGTGGCTTTTTCCATATCGATCACCTTGTTGCCGTAATCGTCCACCGTCACGTCTTGCAAGTGAACGTATCCCACCTGCACGGTATAGAAATCGCCCGCACGCTGAATCGTGCCGATCACCGGCTCAAACGCGCCCGAAGATTGCTGCGGCACGTGGTAATGCTGTTTTTCTTCCTCGTATTCAAAGGCGAAGTACGAATCGCCCTCCACGCCGAAGGTGGCGTACTGCGGGGTGAATTCCTCCCCGAACAGCGCGTGATACGCTTCGGTCACCGCCTCGATCGGCACGATGGTACGGCCGAACTCGTCGGTGGTATAGGGGGACACATAGTTCACATCCTGTTGCTGACGGATCCATTCGCGGTTGGTGACGTGATAAAGCGCGGCTTGGATCAGCGGTGCTTGGTCCGCCTGTTCCACCGAGTCAAAGGCGGTGGGGGTATACTGCATCAGCGGCAGGAGGGTGTAGTACATCTCCTCCGACAGATGTGAGGTGTCTCGCAATTTTTGCACCGTGCGAAAACCGCCCACGACGGTGGCGATCATGCCGATAACGGCGAAAAGCAACACGAACAGACCGAGCACGGCGTTGGTGCCGTGTTGTCCGCGCCGTGTACCGCGTTTGGAAAAACGACGGGAGGCGGGGGCTTTTTCGGCCGCGGGGGCATCGCTTTCAACCGCGGTTACGTCGGATTTCGGGGTGTCTTCCGGCGGGGGCGTGATGGGGGTGGTGCGCTTGGTCCAAGCCATAATGCTCTCTCCTTCAGCGGCACTGTCCGTTGCCGTTAATGATAAATTTCGCAGTGGTCAGCTCGCGAAGCCCCATCGGGCCGCGCGCGTGCAGTTTTTGGGTGGAGATGCCGATCTCCGCGCCAAGCCCGAATTCACCGCCGTCGGTGAAGCGGGTGGAGGCGTTTACGTATACCGCGGCGGCATCCACGGCAGCGGTGAAGTGTTCGGCGGCACGGTGGCTGTCGGTCACGATGCACTCACTGTGGCCGGTGCCGTAGGTGTTGATATGGGTGATGGCTTCCTCCAACGAATCCACCACTTTCACCGCCAGAATGTAGTCGCCGTATTCGGTGGCCCAATCCTCTTCCGTGGCGGGTGCGGCTTCGGGCAGCAGGGAACGGGTGGCCTCACAGCCGCGCAGGAGAACGTTGTGAGCGGCGAGTTTGGCCGCCATCAGCGGCAGGCCTTCTTTTGCCACCGCACGGTGTACCAACAGCGTTTCCGCCGCGTTGCACACCGAGGGGCGCGAGGCTTTGGCGTTGGTGATGATATCGGCCGCCATCGCAAGGTCGGCGGTTTCGTCCACGTATACGTGGCAGTTACCCACCCCTGTTTGAATGACGGGAACGGTGGCGTTTTCCACCACCGAGCGGATAAGACCGGCACCGCCGCGGGGGATGAGCACGTCGAGATACTCGTTCAGCCGCATCATCGCGGTTGCGGTCTCGCGGGAGGTATCTTCCAAAAGTTGGACCGCATCGGCCGGCAGGTCCGCCGCACAAAGGCCTTCGCGCAGGGCGGCGACCACCGCCGTGTTGGAGCGGATAGCCTCTTTTCCGCCGCGCAGTAAGGTGGCGTTGCCGGATTTTAAACACAAAGCGGCGGCATCGGCCGTCACGTTGGGGCGTGCTTCGTAAATGATACCGATGACCCCATCGGCACC
>SVPM01000020.1 GCA_015065865.1 Oscillospiraceae bacterium
AGCGCCCGCTTTTTATCGGCAAACCCGAAGCGCTGATGCCCGAACTGGCGATGGAACGGCTGGGTGTCGCCAAAGAGCGTACCGCCGTTGTCGGTGACCGTATTTATACCGATATCAAAAGCGGTATAAATGCAGGAACGGTCAGCATTTTAGTGATGAGCGGAGAGACCACCGAGGCTATTTTGCAAGCCTCCGAGGACAAACCCGACTTTGTACTGCAAGACGGCAGTGAGATCATAAAAGCCTTGTTGGAGTGATAGAATGAAAAAGCAACATAGAAAAAAGGGCCTGCTGAAACGCTTTTTGCCGTACTATAAAAAGTATCGTTGGGTATTGGCACTCGATCTGCTGTGTGCGGCACTCACCACCGTGTGCGAGTTGGTGTTGCCGATGATCGTGCGGCAGATCACGGGGCTTGCAACCGATAACGTGGCGGGACTTACGGTGTCGCTGATCGTGCGCTGTACGGTGTTGTACGTGGTGCTCCGCATTATTGATACCGCCGCCAACTACTATATGGCTACCGTCGGTCACATTATGGGTACGAAGATCGAAACGGATATGCGCCACGATTTCTTTGCCCATCTGCAAAAACTGTCGTTTTCCTATTACGATAACGCCAAAGTCGGTACGCTGATGTCGCGTATCACAAACGATTTGTTTGACGTGACCGAATTTGCTCATCACTGCCCTGAAGAATTCTTTATTGCCGGCATTAAGATCGTTTGCTCGTTTACGATTCTTTGCACTATGAGCGTTCCGTTGACGCTGATCGTGTTTTCGGTGATTCCCGTGATGATTTTTGTGCTGTCTTTCTTCAGCAAACGTATGAAGAACCAGTTTCGCGAATCGCGCAAAGAGATCGGTGAATTAAACTCACAGGTGGAAGATAGTTTGCTTGGCGTGCGGGTGGTGAAATCCTTTGCACAGGAGGATTGTGAACAACAGAAGTTCGACAACGGCAACCATCGTTTTTTGAGTGTCAAATCGCGTATGTACCACACGATGGGAGCGTTTCAATCGTGTACGCGCTTGTTTGACGGTGTGATGTACATATTGGTCGTAGCGGCAGGCGCTGTCTTTTTAATGCACCGCACCATCACGGCGGCAGACTACGTGGCGTATTTGATGTTTGTTACCACCCTTATCACCTCGGTGCGCCGTATTGTGGAATTCACGGAACAATTCCAGCGCGGTATGACGGGAATTGAACGCTTTGGTGAGATCTTGGATATTCAGCCGGAGATCACGGATGCACCGAACGCCGTGCAACTGACCAATGTGAAAGGCGATATTACCTTCTGTGACGTGTCGTTCCATTATACGGAAGACACCCCCAATGTCATTGAGGGGTTGAATTTGCAGGTTAAAGCAGGGGAGAGCGTAGCATTGGTCGGCCCGTCAGGCGGCGGAAAAACCACGTTGTGCTCGTTGATCCCGCGGTTTTATGATGTCAGCGCAGGGAAAATTTTGTTAGACGGGCAAGACATTACTCGTGTAACTACCCGTTCGCTTCGTGAAAATATCGGTACGGTAGCGCAGGACGTTTACCTGTTTTCGGGCAGTGTGAGGGAAAATATTGCCTACGGAAAGAATGATGCGACCGATGAGGCGATCGTGGAGGCCGCCAAGTTGGCAGGTGCACACGAGTTTATTCAGCAATTACCCGACGGTTACGATACCTATGTAGGTGAACGCGGCGTGAAACTTTCGGGCGGTCAGAAACAACGCATTTCCATCGCACGGGTGTTTTTGAAAAACCCGCCTGTGCTGATTCTGGACGAAGCCACCAGTGCGCTGGATAACGAAAGCGAACGTCTGGTTCAGCAGTCGCTGGAACGGTTGGCAAAAGGACGCACGACCTTTACTATCGCACACCGTTTGACCACGATTCGCAATGCGGACCGTATACTGGTGTTAACGGAAAACGGGATCGAAGAGTCGGGAACACACCGCGAATTGCTTGAAAAAGGCGGTTTGTACAGTGAACTGTATAAATTGTACTCTACCGAATAAGACGAAAAACAGGCTTCCGCGGGAAGCCTGTTCGGTTTGTTAAAAAACTTTTCAGCCCGTTAAGATAACGGAGGGAAGGGGTGTGTGCGGGGGAACCGTCAGGGTTCCCCTGCGCGTCGAGCGTGCAAAGCACGCGGATAAACCCGCCCGCAGGCGGCAGACGAAAAAAAGTCCGGCAGGTGACGGACTTTTTTGATAGTCTGAACAGGCTTCCTCGGGAAGCCTGTTTTTTTGATGTTCACTTGTTCAGCATATGGTACATAATGTGATAACCGATTTCTTCGTGGATGCCGGTACGGCGTGCCTCTGCCTCCGTGAAACGGGCAACGCCGCTGTTTTTCTCTGCATTGCTGCGATACAGCAAATACGGCACGGGATCGGCCGAATGGGTGCGAATGGTAAGCGGTGTGGGGTGGTCGGGCAGGATCAGCACCGTGTGATCACCCATCGCTTTTAACGCCTCCAACAGCGGTGCCAACACACGGCGGTCAATATCTTCGATCGCCTTCACCTTGTTCTGTGCTTCACCGCGATGGCCGCATTCGTCGGGACCTTCCAAGTGGATGTATACCAAGTCTTGGCCGTTTTGCAATTCGTTCACAGCCGCGGCAAGCTTGCCTTCATAGTTGGTGTCGATATATCCCGTAGCGCCCTCCACGTCGCACACGTGCATATCGGCAATGCGGGCAATGCCTTTGAGCAGATCGACTGCTGAGATCATGGAGCCTTTCACCCCAAAACGCTCGGTAAAATTCTGCAAACTGGGGCGATGTCCTTGTCCCCATAGCCAGATGGCGTTGGCAGGGTTTTCGCCTTTTGCCGTGCGTGCCGCGTTGATCGGGTGATCCTTCAAAATCTCTACACTGCGTTCCATCAGCGCAAGCAGAGGCGCGGCGTCGGGGTGGGTGGGAATATAGTCGCCGATCACACGACCGGTAATGTCGTGCGGCGGAGTGATCTTGCCGAGCGCGGTCTTTCCGCCGTGCCACACCAAACAGTGACGATATGCCGTACCGGTATAAAAATCGAACTCACCGCCGCCGAGTTTATCTTGTAACGTGCGGATGACGGCATCGGCTTCGGCGGTGGCGATATCGCCCGCACAGTAGTCCAGAATGGTTTTTTCGGCATACACCGCATCGTCGGACAGCGTGACCAAATTGCACCGCAATGCTACGTCGTCGTCTTTCAGATCAATGCCGATATTAGCCGCTTCCAGAGGCGATCGACCGGTATAACACTCTTTGGTGTCGTATCCCAGTACCGCAAGGTTTGCCACGTCACTGCCGGGAGATAACCCGTCGGGCACGGTTCGTAACGTGCCGACCTCGGATCTTTGGGCTAAGGAATCCATATGCGGTTTGTTGGCGGCTTCGGCAGGGGTTTGGCCGTTTAATCCTTCAAACGGCACGTCTGCCATACCGTCACACAACAAAACAACGTACTTCATAAGGGATCACTCTTCCTTTCACTGATTCCATTATACTCAATATTGAAAAAAAGGGAAGAGGTTTATGACATTTTTTTGAAATGCGGTTGATTTTTCTTTTTAAATGCGGTATACTACATTATAATGGTGATAATGGGGCTTTTGGGTGGTCGCGTGATCGTAAAATCCCCTTTTGTGAAAGTGAGGAATAGTAATATGAATTCGTTGATGACTGGCATGATTCTTGTGGTGGTCGTTTTTGCTACGTTGCTGCTACTGTCGTTGGTGATTGGATTGTTCGGTAAGTTGGGCACTCGTGAAAAGGCTCCTGCCACGGCAAAGCCTGCTCCGGCAAAACCCGTTGCGGCACCGATGACGGCCCCTGTCGCGGTTGCGAGTGAGGACGACGAGATCGCGGCGGTGATCGCCGCGGCGGTGGCAATGATGGCGCCTGCCGGTGTTACCTACCGTGTTCGTCGAATCACGCCGACGGGTGTGCGTAGCCGTTCGGAATGGGCAACTGCGGCGGTTCGTCAGAATACGATGCCGTTTTAAAGAGGAGGGCAAGATCTTATGGGTGCATTAGGACAAGCGATCGTACAATTGTGGAACGAATCCGGTTTTGCCCAATTGATGAATTTTGAAGGCGGCGGCTGGAAGAATCTGATCATGATTCTGGTCTCGTTCGTACTCATTTATTTGGCAATCAAAAAAGAGTTCGAGCCGATGCTTCTGCTTCCGATCGCGTTTGGTATGTTGCTGTGTAACTTACCGCTGGGCGGTATTATGGATCCGCAACAGAATTCGTTGGTGGCAATGACGGCGGAAGAGGTCAAACTCTACGGCGAGGGCATAATGGCGCAAAGTTACCCTGTGTTTGAAGCGGCAGACGGTACGCTGTACTGGCAACACTTCGAGCAGGGCGGTTTGATGTGGTACTTATATCAAGGTGTTAAGTTCGGTATTTATCCGCCGCTTATCTTCCTCGGCATCGGTTGTATGACCGATTTTGGCCCGCTGATCTCCAACCCCAAGAGTTTGTTGCTCGGTGCAGCGGCACAGCTTGGTATTGCTATGACGTTTATCGGTGCGCGTGCGTTGGATACGCTGGGCGTTCCCGCATTGGCGTTTAACGAGCAAGAGGCCGCTTCCATCGCCATCATCGGCGGCGCAGATGGACCGACCGCTATCTTCTTGACTTCACAGTTGGCGCCGCACTTGCTTGGTGCTATTGCGGTGGCGGCATACTCATATATGGCGTTGGTGCCGATCATTCAGCCGCCCATTATGAAGATGCTCACCACCAAGAAAGAGCGCGCGATCAAAATGGAGCAGCTGAAACCCGTTACTAAAAATCAAAAGATCCTGTTCCCGATCGTTGTGACCTTGCTGTGCGTGTTGCTGTTGCCCTCGGCGGCGCCGTTGATCGGTATGTTGATGCTCGGTAACCTGTTCAAAGAATCGGGCGTGGTGGAGCGTTTGTCCAAGACGGCTCAGAACGATCTGATGAACATCATTACCATCTTCCTCGGTGTTACGGTGGGTGCAACGGCGAATGCCGATACCTTCCTGCAACCCAAAACGTTGCTTATCATCTGCCTCGGCTTGATTGCATTCAGTTTCGGTACGGCGGGCGGTGTGCTTTTTGCAAAACTGATGAACGTGTTCAGCAAAAAGAAGATCAATCCGTTGATCGGTTCGGCAGGCGTTTCAGCAGTGCCGATGGCAGCGCGTGTTTCGCAGAAGGTCGGTCAGCAGGAGAATCCCGACAACTTCCTGCTTATGCATGCGATGGGCCCGAATGTGGCCGGCGTTATCGGCTCGGCCGTGGCTGCAGGTGTTCTCTTGTCTTTGTTCGGTTAATATGGGTATGAAAAGCAGAGCGGGAAACTGCTCTGCTTTTTTGTGAAAGGATAGACTATGAACGAATTTATCACTCTTCGCCGTCGTTTGATGGAACGCACCTTTGCGCGCATGAACAGTGAACAACGGCGTGCCGTGTTTCACGTAAACGGCCCGCTGTTGATCTTAGCGGGTGCCGGAAGCGGAAAGACTACCGTGCTTGTGAATCGCGTGGCCAATTTGATTCGCTTCGGTAACGCCTATGCCTCCGAAACGGTTCCTGCCGATGTATCGGCTGAGGATATGGCGATGTTACGCGCGGCGGCAGACGGTACGGCCGAAGCAAACGAGAAGATTTACAGCCTGTGTGCGGTGGATCCTTGTCCTGCATGGAAGATATTGGCCATCACCTTTACCAACAAAGCGGCAGGCGAATTGAAAGAGCGTTTGTCCCGTATGCTCGGGGGTGTCGGTGCCGACGTGTGGGCAAGTACGTTTCACTCGTTTTGTGCACGCGTGTTACGGCAGGACGGCGAATCTTTGGGGTATTCTTCACATTTTACGATCTATGATACCGATGATAGCCGCCGTCTTATGAAAGAGTGTATGAAATCGCTGAATATCGATGAAAAAACGCTTGGACATAAGGCGATCCTCAATGAGATCAGTCGTGCGAAAGACAGTTTGCGCGGACCGGAGCAATTTGAAACAGAAGCGGGCGCGGATTTTCGCCTTAAAACGGTTGCGCGTTGCTATGCGATGTATCAGCGCCGTCTGTTGGAAGCCGATGCCATGGATTTTGACGATCTGTTGTTTAAAACGGTAGAATTATTGCAGACCAACGCTTCGGTGTGCGAGCGTTGGCAACAACGTTTTCGCTACATTATGGTGGATGAATATCAAGACACCAGTTACGCACAATACTGCCTTGTGAGCCTTTTGGCAGAGAAAAACCGCAACCTCTGTGTGGTAGGCGATGACGATCAAAGCATCTATAAATTCCGCGGTGCAACCATTGAGAATATTTTGAATTTTGAAGAACATTTCCAAGGGTGTACCACCATTCGATTGGAGCAAAATTATCGCTCTACCGCCACGGTGCTGGATGCTGCCAATGCGGTTATTTCACTTAATCGCGGTCGCAAAGGCAAGACACTGTGGACAGAAAACCCGCAAGGGGAGAAGATACACCTTGAGGTGTTGGATAACGAGGATGAAGAAGGACGGTTCGTGGCGGATACCGTGCTCAGCGGCGTGGCAAACGGACGTAAATACAGCGATTTTGCCGTGCTGTACCGCGCTAACGCTCAGTCCAACGCGATCGAGCGTGCGCTGGTGAAAAGCGGCGTGCCGTACCGCATTTTCGGCGGCCACCGTTTCTTTGATACAAAGGAAGTGCGGGATGCTGTGGCGTATCTGCGTGTGATCAATAATCCCGATGACAGTGTGAGTCTGCGACGTATCATTAACGAACCCAAGCGCGGTATCGGTGACACCACCATGGATACCGCTGCTTCCATCGCGGAAGAACAGGGGATAAGTCTATACCACGTGTTGGAAGAAGTGGAAAACTACGCAGCACTCAGCCGTGCGGCAACCCGTATTCGAGAGTTTATCACTATGATGGAATCGTTGCGCGATCGTAACGAAGAAGGGGATATCGCTCTTCATTTATTGTATCAAGAGATGCTGCAGAAAACGGGTTACCGCGCTATGTGGGAACTGGCGGGTGAAACTGAGATCGGACGTGTGGAGAACCTAAAAGAATTGGAATCCTCGATTCTGGAATATGAAAAGGCCAATGGGGAAGAGGCTACCCTTTCGGGCTTTTTGGAAGAAGCGGCTTTGATGACCGATGTGGATAACTACGATGCCAATGCCGATACCGTAGTTATGATGACGATGCACGCGGCAAAGGGACTGGAATTTCCCGTGGTGTTCTTGCCGGGGATGGAAGACGGTGTTTTCCCGGGAAATAACTCTATTTTCAATGAAGAAGAGATGGAGGAAGAACGTCGTCTTTGTTATGTGGCGATCACACGTGCCGAAAAAATGCTGTATTTGACCCGTGCGCGCAGTCGTATGCTGTACGGCTCCACCAACCGTAACCGTGAATCTCGCTTTATTATGGCCATTCCGGGGCATTTGGTGGAAGAACATGAAGCAGAGAGTACCTATTCCCGTCCGCAAAACGGCAGAGGTTGGGAGAGTAACGCGACCGCCTATACCACTGCGTTTTCTGCAACTTCGGCAGCCGGCCGAACGAAGAACGAAGGCTATTCCTATTCGGCATCCTATGGCAGTTATGCGCCGAAGAAACCGTCTGTGAACACCGGCGCAAAGGAAAACTGGCAAGCGGGAGATGCTGTGCGACACAAAGTGTTCGGCGACGGCGTGATCGAATCCTCCTCACCCATGGGAAACGATACGTTGTTGACGGTTCGTTTTGAAAAGGTCGGCGTGAAGAAAATTATGGCAAACTTTGCAAAATTAGAACGGATATAAGAGCGCACGCGATCCGTAACCAAATGAAATCCCTCTGCATACGATGGAATGAAGCGCAATGCCGCTTTAATCCATATTTACAGGGGGATTTATTATGCCCGAAAGAGGTTACCATCGCGACGGTACTATGAACTGCAAAGAGGCGGTTTGCGTGGATGCGGGACGTGTCTACGATTCTTGTGCCGACAAGGACTGTGCCGAGGATATGCAGGTATTTTTTACCGACCGCGACCGTATGTTGATCGATCATGCAACAGGGATTCGTACCAAAGGCGCGGAGGTACTTACCACTTGTATCGACGTGGAGGCCTTGCCGTTCAACCGAGGCTACTATTCGTGTGATCTTACTTTTTATTTTGAGATCACGTTGGAAGTATATTCCGGTCACGGTGTGCCCACCAACACCGTCTGTGGTATTGCTACTTTCAGTAAAAAGGTGATTCTGTACGGTGGTGAGGGCGGCGTTAAGGTGTTCCGCAGTGAATTCTGCCCCGAAGCGCATGACCGACAGGAAATGCCCACGCGCAATATGCCGCGTTGTACCGTGCAGGTTGCCGAACCGGTGATTTTGGGCGCGCAATTGGTGGAGGCGTGCGACAAACGCTGCAGTTGCGGATGCGGATGTTGTGCGATCCCCGAAAGTATTCAGCACCGTTTCGGCGGCTGTTTTGTAGATTGCCGTGAAGGTAAAACGGTACTGGTTACGCTTGGTGTGTTCACCATCGTACAGTTGATCCGTAACGTGCAGATGCTGATGCCGGTGTATGATTTCTGTATGCCGAGTAAAGAATGTGCGCCAAGCAGTGAAAATCCGTGCGATCTGTTTCGCAAAATGTCCTTCCCCGTGGATGAGTTCTTTCCGCCGAAGGGCGAACCCGGCGAATGTGGCTGTTGCTGAAAGGGAATAGGGAAGAGGGTGCCATCGGCACCCTCTTTTTTGCTTGTTACTTACAACAGCCGTTGTTATTGCATTGAAAAGTTTCGCACGCGGTCTGGTCCGCTTTGTGTGCCGACGAGCCTGCTACACGCACCGCATCGGCAACGCACTGATATTCCTTGTTATAAACGCATTTGGTCGCTTCGCAACGGATCGGCATTTGCTTGTTAACTTGGCTAAAATCCATTGCGTTTGTTGCATTACCCTCGATCGGGTGAAACGATTCGCAACAAGTTTGCTGATACTCGGTCGCTTGACTTCCGCCGACTTGAATGTGCGGACGGCAACAACAGCCCTCGCGGTTGCTGATACAGTGAATGGCATTACATTGCAATTTGGTCATATCAAAAACACCTCACGAAGTTAAAGTTTTGCAGGGACGATATCAGTATTTACAAATAATCGTACGATATTCATATTTTACAAAATCTTTGAAGGGAAGACCTTGACAAGTGCTTGATTAGTATGCTATACTTCTCTTGTGCCAACTATACAAAATGAATATTTTGTATAGTTGAGGGGAGTGCATTTCAAGAAAATGAAGAATCATAAACTCGGTTTCCGTGGGTAAACGCTGTATCGATTCATCCCTTGCGTGTTGCAATGGCGGTTACACCGTATAACGATACGCCCGCTGTCAATATAACTTTAACGTTAATTCTAATGTGATTTTTAATGTTTAAATTTCTTATCCGTATTTTGTTCTCGTATCGATGCCATAGTGTTACATATTCTGCCGTAAACGCGGTTCTCCGTTTGACAGCGTGTTGTGCATACGATGTCCGGTTCATTTGCCGTGACGCTGTTAAAAGTGATATTCGGATATTTGTGTGATGCTATCGGGATATATGTGATGACGGCGGTATACTGTTGATCGGCGGTAATGCGGCTTTCCGTTGCAGTGTATTGGTTGTCGGAAATATATGGTGGTTCTGCGATAACTAGGGTGTATTTTATTATGATATAGAAACAGAAATTTGTTGTGAAACTGTTTCACAAAGGAGGAGTTATGAAGAGTGAATATTTAGAGCAATGCTCGCCCGTTTTACGGTCTTATCTTGGGTATATGGAAACCATTAAAGGGCGTTCGGCGCAGACGATGAATGAGTATTTTATCGATTTACGCACGTTTTTTCGCTTTTTAAAACTAAAACGCGGTCTTGTCCCCTCCTCCCCGCCGACGGAATTTGAGGAGATCTCAATTTTGGATGTGGATATTGAATTGTTGCGTACCGTTACGTTAAACGACGCGTATGAATTTATGAATTTCATTAAGGATGAACGCGAGAACGGTGCGAAGACACGTGCACGTAAAACTACGGCATTACGTATGTTTTTTCGGTATTTAACCGATCTGCAGCACCTCTTGGAAGTCAATCCGTTGCAGAATTTAGAAACACCCAAAACAAAAAAGTCATTACCGAAATACCTATCATTGGAGCAGAGCGAAAGCCTTTTGGAGAGTGTGGACGGCTCGTTTGCACAACGGGATTACTGTATGCTCACATTGTTGTTAAATTGCGGCTTACGGCGTGCGGAATTGGCAGGACTTAATCTTACCGATATCGGACAGGATCACACCCTGCGCGTGCGCGGTAAGGGCAATAAAGAGCGTATGTTGTATTTGAACGATGCTTGCTGGAATGCGCTGAAGGCGTATTTAAAAGTGCGTCCGACCGAGGGCGTGGATGCTAAAAATAGAAATGCGCTGTTTCTCAGTCGAATTAAACAGCGCATTAGTTTGCAAGGGGTTCATTTTGTCGTGAAAGGATATTTGGCAAAAGTGCCGGGTGCTGAACAACTTTCCACGCATAAGCTGCGCCATACGGCAGCAACCTTGATGTATCAGCACGGACACGTGGATATACGGGTGTTACAAGAGGTGTTGGGACACGAAAATCTTGGTACCACCGAAATATATACCCATTTGTCGGGCGAACAAATCCGCAAAGCTGCCGATGCAAATCCGTTGGCAGGAAAAACACCCAAAAAGAAAACTACTGAATAAACTCCGAAAAAGCGTATCCGATAAGTCCGTTGTAATTCACAACGTACCAATCCATCCATTCACCAAGCACGGTGATGGGCGCACCGTTCGGTGCAGTGCCTAAAACCGCGGAGGTGGTATTGGGCCGTGCGCGAATGTTGAGTACGCCGCCGGCGGTAGTGACGGTTTCGGTTTGAGGTGTTTGTGCTTCCACGAACGGAATGCCGAAATATTGTGTAAGGGATTGAACTAAATTGCGCGCAATGGTCGGAATGTTATTGACGATCCACGTGGCATCTTCTGTATTGTCGTGGTAGGCGATCTCGATCAGCACGGCCGGCGCATTGGTGCGTACAAGTTCGGCAAGTGTGCTGTTTGGCACCGTTTTGACACGGGATGGGTCGGGATATATTTGCTTGAAATTGGCGGCAATGATCTCTGCAGCATCCCGACCGCGCGCACTGGCGGCGTTGTAATACACGTCGGTCCCTTGCAACGTCCCCGACAATGCGGGCGGCGCCGCGTTGGAATGTAGCGCCAGATGCAGGTCATATACTGCACTGTTGGACAGGTTGATGGCCTGTGATAACGGAGCGTTTGGGTCGTTACGTGTAAAACGAATACCATTGGATACCAAATACGGTTCCATGGCATCGGCCACCTCGTTCATATACTGTTCCTCAGTACCGCCTATTATGTACGGATTGAATTCTTGGGTGGACGGGCTTAAAAATATGCTGGGCATGTAACCTACTCCTTTCGATGAGGATATTTCCATAAAATCAGTACAGGATAGCATATGACGGCAGGCTTAGAAAATATGAATGGAAATGCAAAGGGAAAACACTTGCCATTTGTAAAAGTATGTGTTATAATGCCAATATATGTCATAATTTGCAGATCGGCACAGGAGGTGACGTTCATCATGAAGCACGGATTCCCTTTGTATATGGATCTAAACGGTAACAACTGCACCGTGTTCGGCGGCGGCGAGTATGCGGCGGATAAAGCGGAAACTTTGTTGAAATTCGGTGCTAAAGTTACGGTGATCAGTCCCTCACTGTGTGAGCGTCTGGCACAAATGGACGCGGCGCGTGCGATTCGTTACATTCCGCGCAAATATTATCGCGGCGATTGTACTACGGCGGTGTTGTGTGTGGCCGCGACCGACGACGACACGGTAAACATTGCCATTGCATCGGAAAGCAAAGCTAAGAACATCCCCGTTCACGTATCTCACCCTGCAGCGTTCGGTAATTTTTTGTTTCCCGAAGCGATTTTGACCGATCATCTGCAAGTTTCGTTGGTAAGTGATGGCGGGTGTGAACGATTGAAAGCGTTGCGCGATCGCATACAGGCAATCATCTCCGAATACGAAGAATAAAACAAAGGCAGGCTGCAAACAGTCTGCCTTTGTTCTATTCTTCACTTAGATGCGATTCTTATTGCTGTTGCTGTTCTTGTTGCTATTGTTGCTGTTGCTGTTGTTATTGCTGTTGTTATTGCTGTTGTTATTATTGTTGTTGTTGTTGTTGCGGTTTTGTTCGTCCTTCTTCTGCTGATACTGCGAATTCTGGTTCTGGTTTTGGTTCTTGTTCTGGTTGTTGTACTGACGGTCTTCCATAACGAATCCTCCATTACTTATGATTTAGGCATCTGATGTGCCACTAACAGTTTTCGTATTTTTGAAGGAAATATACGTGTGTTTGGAACATAGCAGCTGGCGGGATATCCATTCGGCACGTGCTACAGAGAAGGTAAGCGGTGGCGTGTGTAGGCATAATTCCGCAACTTCTTCCGTGCGATACAGTGCTATCTGTTTGGAACAGTGTATTGCATCTTTAAATTTTGAAAAACGCGATAACACATACCACGACGACATATAGTGCAACATACTGAACTCTACGATAAATATTCCCACAACCAAGCAAATGTCGGAAAGGAGTGCAATTACTGCTGAAAGCACCGATGCGTTGTAGCTGACGGCAGCTGCGGTACGTATGCGGTCGCTCAATGCCGCAAGGCAAACCGATGGAAAAAAAGCCAGTGCGTAACGTATCAAACGTGTTTTCCACAGCCACAACTGTAAGCCCACGGCTTTTCGGAAATCACGATATGATCCCTCAACCTCTCCCCTTTCGACGATGGAGATACAGGCGGTTGCTGCAGCACTTTTCAGCGGTGCACGCAAAAACAGTTCGCACAACAGCACCGCCAACAGTGCCACTGCACGGTAGGGTGGCACGACAAAACGTACGACAGCATAGGTTGTAATGTAAAGTAGAACGGCGGTTACGCACATAGCATACCGCCATATTCGCAGTTTCCCTTTCAAAACGCTCTCCCCTTTTATAAGCAGTATCTCTCGTGAAGGCGGCGATTATCCAAAAAACGCTTGACTTTTAGAGCAAAAAGCGGTATGATAACAAAAGATTTTGATACTAAAGGAGGGAATGTCACGATGGATACGGACAGTAGATGTATGAGCGCGATCGGTATACATATGAACGCGAACACAGGCATTGCTGTCGGTGTTCAACGGTGATTTTCCGTCTTCATATAATCGAATTGCGCCATACAGGTCCGCACCCTTTTATACCGAGGAATTCGGTATACACTATGTTAGAAAGGATGGATTTGTATGGCTGATTTGTCTTTTACGACAGACACCTTCGAAGAAGCGGCCGAAGTTGTCGTTACCATGCTGGAAGAACGGCGCTTTGTGGCGTTGCGGGAATTGTTATTGCCGCTGACTCCGCAGGATTTGTCCACCATGGCGGGATTGCTTTCAGAAAAACAAATGCCGCTGTTTTATCGCTTATTACCAAAGGAATTGGCGGCGGAAGTGTTTGTTGAGATGGACAGCGACGATCAAGAAGTCTTGATCAAGGCGTTTTCGGATTACGAACTGAAAGCAATTTTTGATGAACTGTATTTGGATGATACCGTAGATATCATTGAGGAAATGCCTGCCACGGTGGTTAAGCGTATTCTGCGTCAATCGGATGCACAGACCCGCGAGTGGGTAAACACGATCTTACAGTATCCCAAAGACAGTGTCGGCAGTATTATGACCATTGAGTACGTCGATCTTAAAGGGCATCTTACGGTAGCCGATGCGATCGCACGTATTCGTCGTGTCGGTGTAGACAAAGAAACGATCTATACTTGTTACGTGACCGATATGAACCGCAAACTGCTTGGTTACGTCACGGTCAAAGATATCCTGCTTGCTGATGAAGGCGCACGTATTGAGGATATTATGGATTCCAACGTGCTGTATATCTCAACAACCGAGGATAAAGAAGAAGCCGTGCATATGATCAACCGCTACGACTTTATGGCGTTGCCGGTCGTGGATGCCGAAAACCGTTTGGTGGGTATTGTTACGGTTGACGATGCGATGGACGTTATGGAGGATGAGGCCACCGAGGATATCCAAAAGATGGCGGCTATGCTTCCCAGTGAACGTCCGTATATCAAATCGAGCGTGTGGAGCATTTGGAAACAGCGTATGCCATGGTTGCTGATGCTGATGATCTCCGCCACTTTTACAGGCGCTATTATCACCTCGTTTGAAACGGCCTTGCAAAGCATTCCCGTGCTGACCGCGTTTATTCCTATGTTGATGGATACCGGCGGCAATGCGGGTAGTCAGGCATCGGTTACCATTATTCGCAGTTTGGCATTAGGTGATATCTCTCCGCGGGATATTCCGCGCATTTTGTGGAAAGAGATGCGTGTATCGGTGCTGTGCGGCGTGGTACTGGCGGTTGCCAATTTTGTGAAGATCATACTTGTGGATAACCTGCTGATGCAAAATAACGTCAGTATAATGGCAGCAGGCGTGATCAGCGCCACGTTGGTTGCAACGGTATTTACCGCAAAACTGGTGGGCTGTTCCCTGCCGATATTGGCAAAACGCATCGGATTTGACCCCGCCGTGATGGCAAGTCCTTTTATTACCACTGTGGTGGATGCTATCTCACTAACCATATACTTTCTCATTGCTTCCGCTGTCTTATAACAAAAAGAATCCCTGCAACGAACGTTGCAGGGATTCTTTTTATTCTTCTTCGGTCATAAGACGTACAAAATCGTCGCCTTCCAATTTTTCATTTTGGATCAAGTATTCCGCAACCTTGTGCAGTTGCGGCATGTTTTCGGTCAAGATACGACGAGTCGCGGTGTATCCCGTTTCAATGAGTGCGTTGATCTCATTGTCGATCTTCGCGGCAATTTCTTCGGAATAATCACGCGTATGCCCAAAGTCACGACCGAGAAACACCTCGTTATTGGAAGAACCAAACATAACGGGGCCGAGATTTTCACTCATACCGTATTTGGTGACCATCATACGCGCCATTTCGGTAGCGCGTTCGATATCGTTGGAAGCACCCGTGGAAATATCATCCAACACCAACGCTTCCGCCACGCGGCCGCCGAGCAGGACTTGGATCTCTTCACACATCTCGCCGCGCAGTTTATACGAGCGGTCCTCTTGCGGCAGTTGCATAGTGAAACCGCCTGCCAAGCCGCGCGGGATTATGGAGATCTGATGCACGGGGTCTTGTGTGGGACAATGGAACGCCACCACGGCATGACCTGCTTCGTGATACGCCGTGAGCCGCTTTTCCTTGTCGGTCATACGATGGCTCTTCTTTTCGGTGCCGACCACAACTTTGATGGTGGCCTCTTCGATCTCCTGCATAGTGATGGAATGCAGATCGCGGCGTGCCGCAAGCAGTGCCGCTTCATTGAGCAGGTTTTCGAGATCGGCACCGGTGAAGCCGGCAGTCGATTTGGCAATGGTTGCCAGTTCCACATCGGGAGCCAACGGCTTGCCGCGGGCGTGCACCTTGAGTATCTCTTCACGACCCTTCAAATCCGGATAACCGACCACGACTTGGCGATCAAAACGACCGGGACGCATCAGCGCGGGATCCAGAATGTCCGGACGGTTGGTGGCAGCAATCATAATGACACCTTCGTTAGCACCGAAGCCGTCCATTTCCACTAACAACTGGTTCAGCGTTTGTTCGCGTTCATCGTGACCGCCACCCAGACCGGCACCACGTTGACGGCCAACCGCATCGATCTCGTCTATAAAGATAATGCAGGGTGAATTTTTCTTCGCTTGATCAAACAAGTCACGCACACGCGAAGCACCGACACCCACGTACATTTCCACAAAATCGGAACCCGAAATGGAAAAGAACGGTACGTCTGCCTCGCCTGCCACCGCACGGGCCAACAGTGTTTTACCGGTACCCGGAGGGCCAACCAACAAAACGCCTTTCGGTACGCGTGCACCCAGTTCGGCAAACTTATGCGGTGCCTTCAAGAAGGTGACGATCTCACGCAACTCTTCCTTTTCTTCATCGGCACCTGCTACATCGGCAAAGGTTGTCTTTCGCTTTTCGTCTGCCATCATCTTAACGCGGGCTTTTCCGAAGCCCATCATTTTACCGCCGTCAAGCGAATTCATCGAGCGGCGCATCATGATCCACATACCCACGATCATAACTACGATGAGCAGTGAGGGTAACAGGCTGACGATCCACGAAACCTCTTTAACCGGCAGATAGTTGTAGGTCACGTTGTTATCGGGATCGTCATCGGTATTATAGGAATCCACGATCTCCCGAACATCATCTAAGAAAAGGTTGACATTCGGCACGGTATAGGTGAATTTCCCCTTGTTTTCTGCGGCACCTTCCATTTTAGGCCACGCGGATTCACGCAATGTTGCGGTGAGTTTGCCGGAATTCAAATCCAGTGTAAAGGACTCTACCTCATTGTTCTGAAAATAGGAAAGGTAATCGGAATAAGGCGTTTCGTTCTTTTTGCCGGCATTCCCGAGCATCATCCAAATTACCATAACCACGAAGATCACACCGATAAACGGAAGTAATACATTACGCAGCGTTTTTCCCAAATCGTTGCGATTCGGTTCCATTCAAGTCATCTCTCCTTTGAATTATTTATTCTCGTACACTTCCGGTTTTAAAATGCCCACATACGGTAGGTTACGGTATTGTTCGGCATAGTCCAAACCGTACCCTACAATGAAGGCGTCGGGTGTGACAAAACAACGATAATCTGCGGTGATATCCGCACGACGATGATCCGGTTTATCCAGCAAGGTGCAGATCTTGATACTGCGAGGTCCGCGGGCTGCCAGCATTTTCTTCAAATACGACAGCGTAACACCCGAATCCAAAATGTCCTCCACGATCAAAAGATCCTTGTTTTCAAGCGGACAGTCCAGATCCTTGATCACACGCACTTCCCCGCTTGTTTTGGTGCTGTTGCCGTAACTGGATACCGATAAGAAATCAATACTGCACGGTACGGTAACGGCGCGCATCAAGTCTGCCATAAAAACAAGCGAACCTTTCAGCACCGATACCATGAACAGATTTTTATCTTTATAATCTTCGCTTATCTGCCGTCCGAGTTCCTGCACGGCAGTTTGCAGAGTTTCTTTCGTATACAGGATTTCCGCAATATCCTTATGCATACATTTCGCTCCCCTCGTCGATTTCAAAAAACAATAGAATATGCTGAGTCGTGTCATCCAGCGCCACGCGGGCATCACACCCGAGTCCTACGACCAACACGACACCGTCTGCATCCGCAACCACCGGAATGGTATCGCGCCTTGCAGCGGGCACCTTTTCGGTGTTGAACCACTTTTTCAGCGTGCGACGGCCTCCCCTGTGATACGGGGTGCAGATATCGCCTTCACGGCGACTGCGTACGCATGCAACGCCTTTGATTTTATCATAGTCACACACATATTGTAATAAAATTTTGTGAATTTTTTGGTAATTTTCAAATGTGTTTCGGTCCCACACTTCGGCACGGTATGCCGTATTGCCGAAACGATAGGTTTTTCCTGCTGAAAGCGGTTGTTCCGCAACGGAATACGAGGCGCTTTCCCCCACGGTCAAATACCCTTGTTTCACCGTAACCAACACACCGCCGCCTGTTTTGACAGCACCGCTTTTTAAAAGCAATGCCGTCACTTCGCGGATATGCCGCTCTTCACAGATACCGCCGCCCAGTGTGATTATCCGTTGTATCACGCGGCGTTGCAAAGCCGGCGGCATACGTTGCAGGGTCGCGGCGGAATAGACACCTTGTGAAATTTCACATTCGTCAATAGCCGCCGTAACCGTTTCTTGCCAGTACGCTTCGTCCTCGCCTGCCATAACCGAAAGACGGAAAATCGACTGATGAATACGGGGGTTAATGGTGTAAAGGTGAGGAACTATACAGTTTCTCACACGGTTGCGCGCAAACGCCGTGTCGGTGTTGGTCGAATCCAAACCGAACGTGAGCATATTTTCCTCGCAGAACGTTTCCACATCTTCTCGCGTAGTGGTGAGGAGCGGACGGATATAACGGTCGCGCACTGCGGGGATACCGCGCAGACCGGCAACGGAGGTTCCGCGTGCCAAATGCAACAACACGGTTTCGGTGTTGTCGTTTTGGGTATGTGCCGTCGCAAGATGGGTATACCCTTCTGTATCAAGTAATTCATTAAAAACGCGGTAACGCACCTTGCGTCCTGCTTCTTCCAAGCCGCAGCCGATATCTTCGGCTACTGCCGCAACGTCCACGTGGCGGGTAAAAAGCGGAATTTCGCAGCGAGCGCAGTGGGCTGCTGCAATGGCTTCATCACGGTCGGCCTCTTCCCCACGCAACCCGTGGTGAATATGTACGGCGGCCAGACGGTCGATCGCCAATTCTTCGCGCAGGCGATGCATAGCGTACAATAACGCTACCGAATCCGCACCGCCTGACAGTGCCACCATCAAGTGGGCGTGAGGCGGTAACATTGCGCGCTCGTGCAGCAATTGCCGCACGTTTTCCAACAGGCGGTTATTCGTCATGGTGAAGATCCAATCCCGAGAACTGTGTGAATTCGCCTTGGAACGCCAGTTTCACCGTGCCGAGTTCGCCGTGACGGTTTTTGGCGACGATAACTTCGGAAGTACCCACTTCCGCCGTGGCGGGATCGTCTTTTTCGTTAATGTAATACTCATCACGATACAGGAACAACACTTGGTCCGCATCCTGCTCGATCGAACCCGATTCACGCAAGTCCGCCAATGCAGGACGATGATTGGCTTTCATCTTTTCGGTACTACGCGATAACTGTGCACAAATCAGCAACGGAATATTCAATTCCTTCGCCATGATCTTAAGATTACGGGTGATGGCACTGACTTCCTGCACACGGTTGTCGGTCGGTTTGGCGGATTGCATCAACTGCAAATAGTCCACCACTACAAAATCCAGTTTTTCCAAACGGAGAAGGCGGGATTTCATTTCTTGCACCGTCAAATTGGAGGTATCGTCCAAATAGATGGGAAGATTATACAACGTGGCGGCCGCCGCACCCATACGCGTCCATTCCTCGGACGAGAGATTACCGGTACGCATCTTCTTAACCGAAACTTTGGCTTCGCTGGAAAGCAGACGGTTTGCCAACTGTTCACGGGACATTTCCAACGAGAATACCGCCACGGTTTTGCCTTGGCCCGCTACGTTGCGTGCCAGATTGAGCGCAAAGCTGGTTTTACCCATACCGGGGCGCGCGCCCACGATGATCATATCCGAGCGATTTAAGCCGGTGGTGATGTTATCCAGTGCGGAAATACCGGTGGAAATGCCGGCCATATCCCCCGCTTCGCCCGAATTCAATTTGGAAAACGTGTCGTATACGTTCACCAATACGTCGCGAATGGAAACCAAACCTTTGGTGTTTCGTTCCTGACGGATATCATAAATCTTTTGTTCTGCGTTATCAAACAGGTGTTGAGGATCCGCGCCCGCTTCCATTGCATCGTCCAAGATCTCACGACAAGTACGAATAAGTGCACGCACCTGCGCTTTTTCCCGTACAATGGCGGCGTACCGCGATACGTTCGAGATGGAGGGGACCAACTGTGCCAGTTTTAAAAGATACGACTTCCCTTCTTCCCCTTCAAAGAAACCTTCCGTTTTAAGGGATTCGCGCAGAGTAACAAAGTCGATCACTTCACCGGACATCATTTTATCGCACATTACGCGATAAACGGCACGGTGTTCTGGCAGATAAAAATGTTCCTCACGCAAACCTTCGATCTGATTCAAACTGTTTGGATCCAACAAAACAGAACCCAAAATAGCCTGTTCCGCTTCCAAACTGTAAGGGAGATTTAGGTTGTCGCTGAATTCTTTTTTCTTGTCGCGTTCTTGCGCCATAGTATAAAACGACCTTTCGGTTATTATTCAGAAACTACGATTTGAATCTTGGCGATAATGCCTGTCAAGAATTTGATCTCGCCTTCATATGTGCCGTGCGCCTTGATGTCGGACATTGTGATCTTGCGACGGTCTACCTCCACGGCGAACTGCGATTTCAATGCTTCGGCAACTTCTTTGGTGGTGACCGAACCGAACAGACGACCGTTCTGTCCGGCCTTGGCAATTACCTTGACCGATTTGCCGTTTAACTTATCAGCGGCTGCCTGTGCTTCTTTCTTTTCCATATCTTTGTGGAAACGTGCGGCATCCTCTTTGTTCTTCAGATCATTCATAGCCTGTGCATCCGCAGCCACGGCGAGATTACGCGGAAACAGGAAGTTGCGCGCATATCCGTCCGACACGTTTACGAGTTCGCCCTTTTTGCCTTGGCCTTTTACGTCGGCTTTCAAAATAACTTTCATTGATAGGATCTCCTTTATTGTATGGTATTGTTTGTCTGTGCCGCGGCAAGTGAACGCTCACGGTCTTCTTGATGACGATCAATCGCTTGTACGAGCATCTCTTTTGCCTGTGCCATGGAAACACCCTTTAATTGTGCACCTGCCATCGTAATATGTCCGCCGCCGCCGATAGCTTCCATAATAAGCTGTACATTGAATTCACCAAACGAGCGGGCGGAAATATTGATGGCTCCGTTTTCTGAGAACATAGTAAACGAAGCGTAGATGCCTTTTATGGATAACAGTTCATCCGCCGCCTGTGCAGCGGCAACACGTATTTCGCCTGCGTTGCCGTCGTAACAGGCAATGGCGGTATTGTGATAGATCTCGGCGCGCGATACGATCTCCGATTTTTTCTGGTAAGTATCCATACTACCGGTGAACATGCGTTTAACTTCCACCGTGTCGGCACCGAGTTTTCTAAGGTACGCCGCCGCTTCAAAGGTGCGTACACCGGCTTTCATTACGAAACTGCGCGTATCGAGCATAATGCCTGCCAAAAGCGCTTCCGCATCCAGCTGTGTCAGGTGGTTATCTCCCATGTACTGCAACAACTCGGCCACCATTTCGGAAGCGGAACTGGAATACGGTTCGTGATAGAACAACAGAGCGTTGTCGATAAAGTCCACCATTTTGCGATGGTGATCGATCACCGCCACGGCACGCGCCGCTTTCAGCAGGTCGGGATCTTCCACCATCAATTTGCTGTGGGTATCGGTAATGATCAACAAAGTACGATCGGTCAACGTTGCACGCGCTTCGGACGGTTCAATGAAGATGCCGCCGCGTCCTGCTTCGTCGTAACGATCGATCAGTTCCGTTGCCAATGTTTTGGCACGGTCGGTCACCACGAATGCGTGCTTACCGTAACCGCGTGCCGTGACCGCCAGTGCAACTGCAGAACCCAGACAGTCCAGATCGGAAAAACGGTGTCCCATAATCAAAACATCCGAACAACCGTCCAACAACTCGCGCAGAGCCGTAGCCACAACGCGGGTACGCACCTTGGTACGCTTTTCCACCCCGCGGGAAACGCCGCCGTAAAAGTCGTATCCGTTTTTGGTCTTTACTGCCGCTTGGTCACCGCCACGGCCGAGCGCCATTTCAATAGCTTGACGTGCCAGAGCTTCGCTTTCTTTTAACGTTTCGCCCTGTCCCACACCGATGGAAAGTGTAATTCCCATCGGGCGATCGCCGAGTTTGATGGAACGCACGCGATCAAGAACGGCGAATTTTTTGGAGATAATGGCATCCAATTGCCGCTTTTCCAAAACAATTTGGAACCAATCGTGACTGTATTTCTTCAAAATACCGGTGCCGCTTGCTACCCAATCTTCGAGCAGCGTGCCGACGTTACCGATCAATTGAGCACGTTCACTGTCACGCAGATTTTGTGTTAATTCCTCTACATTGTCTATGTAGACCAGCATTACCGCCGGTCGACTGAGCGTATATTCCGTTTCGATCTCTTTTAAATGGGTAATGTCCACATAATAGAGTATTCGCAATCCGGCGTCGCGCGAACCGACTTTGCCGGTAAAAACGCGATACTGTCGTGAGGCCAGCGTGACTTCCATGGTACTGTTTTCACGCAGATCGCCCATCGTCATACCGCCAGTGATAAAACCGACCGTTTCACCATAGGCTTCGTTACCTTCCAGCACATGATCACGAAACACCGTGTTATACCACAGGATCTCCCCCTCTGCAGAGCAGACGGCTGAAGCCAACGGAAAATTTTCCACAGCGCCGCGTTCGGCGTGGTTAAGAGTGGCACCGATGCGGTTCATATACTGCGCCACATCGCGGCGAAGACGCAACAATCGCCACATAGTGTAGCATATTACCGCCGCCAGAATGACACATTCGGCGGTGAACAAATAAATATGCACCCAAAACGATACGGCAGTAAAAGCGGCGAGCGTGATCAGCAACACCCAAATAACGGGCGACAGCCGAAAGACCGAACGCTTTTTCATACAGCAACCCTTCCTTTTTCGGAAATACGTGTCAGACGTCCATAATGATCGGCAAGATCATTGGACTGCGCTTGGTGCGTTGAAACACCATACGCGACAATTCATCACGCACACGCGTTTTCATGGTAGACCAGTCGGCGTGTTCCAAACAGCAATCATCCAGCACACGATAAGCCAGATCTTTGGCATCTTCGATCAACTGTTCGGATTCACGTACATATACAAAACCGCGGGATACGATATCGGGCCCCGATAAGATCAGTCCGCTCATACGGTCAATGGAAGCCACCACAACGATCAAGCCGTCTTCGGCAAGGTGGCGGCGGTCACGCAACACGATACTGCCCACGTCGCCCACACCGAGTCCGTCCACCAATACGCGCCCTGCGGGAACCGAACCGGTAACCGTCATTTTGTCGGCTGTCAGTTCCACGACCATACCCAAATCGGCAATCAGCACGTTTTGGCGATCCATCCCCATGGCATATGCCAGTTCGGCATGCTTTTGCAGGTGTTTTTGCTCACCGTGTACCGGAATGAAATACCGCGGTTTGGTAAGACCTTGAATGATTTTCAACTCTTCACGGCAAGCATGACCCGACACGTGCACGTCGTACATACGGTCATATACCACTTCACAACCGCGTTTTAACAGTTCGTCCACCACGCGCCCAACTGTTTTTTCGTTGCCCGGAATGGGATTGGCAGAGATGATGATGTAATCTTCTGCGCCGACTTCCACTTTGCGATGGTCGGAAAAAGCCATACGCGACAGTGCCGACATCGGCTCACCTTGGCTGCCCGTGGTGATCAAGGTGATCTGTTCTTTCGGATAACGGTTGATCATATCCATATCGATCATCAACTCTTGCGGACAACGCAGGTAACCGAGTTCAATCGCAATGGATACGTAGTTGAGCATACTCCGGCCGGAAATGGCCACCTTACGACCGTCGCGTTCGGCAGCATCAATGATCTGCTGAATGCGATGCAAATTGGAAGAGAACGTCGCAATGATCAGACGTTTCCCCTCTGCCTTCGGGAACAAGGTGGCAAAACTTTCACCAACCGTGCGCTCGCTCGGGGTATAACCGGCGCGTTCGGCGTTGGTCGAGTCCGCCATAAGAGCCAGAACACCGTTCTTCCCCAATTCGCCGAAACGCGTAAGATCGATCATTTCACCCGAGATGGGTGTACAGTCGATCTTAAAGTCGCCTGTGTGCACAATATAACCGGCCGGCGTTTTAATGGCCAGTGCCATTGCATCGGGAATGGAGTGGTTAACACGGATAAATTCCGCAGACATAGCACCGAACGGGATCACCGTTCCTGCCTTTACCTCGTGCAACTGCACGGAATTGGCAAGCCCGTGTTCGCTCAGTTTCGAGCGAATCAACGCCAACGTCAGTTTAGCGGCGTATATCGGCAGATTCACTTGCTTGAGCAAATACGGCAGACCGCCGATATGATCCTCGTGCCCGTGTGTTACCAATATACCGCGAATACGGTCTTTGTTGCGTTCTACCCACGTATAATCCGCCAAAACAATGTCCACACCGGGCATATCTTCATCCGGAAAGGACATACCGCAGTCGATCAGCAAAGCATCGTTGCCGTATTCGATCATGGTAATATTTTTGCCGATCTCATTCAGGCCGCCCAAAAAGGTGATCTTGACCGGTAACGTTGTCGGCTTTGCTGGTTTCGGCGGTGTGCGCCGCCCCGATTGTATTGTGCTGCGCTTGCTTGTTTGTGAAGATTTAGCAGGCTTTGAAGTTTCGTTTGTCAAAAGAGCAGCCTCCTTAGAATTGATATGTATTTACGAAAGTACTGACGTACTCGCACAAAATCCCTATTATAATATTATTATATACTATAAATCAAAACGCACGTCTTGTCAAGTGCTGTGCACGTTTTGCACACGTATTATTGGCAAATTATTACTTGCTATACCGAAAAACTTGTGATATGATAAAATGCGATGTTACAGAAAGGGTGTCGATCCATGAAACAGGTGGAATTGTTTACCGACGGTGCATGTTCGGGAAATCCCGGACCCGGCGGTTGGGGCGCTATTTTACGTTATAACGGACACGAAAAAGAGTTGTGCGGCGGTGCGGCGCAGACTACCAACAACCGTATGGAACTTACGGCCGTTATCGAAGGATTGAAAGCGTTGAAAGAACCGTGTTGCGTGTTGCTGTGCAGCGATTCAAAATATGTGATCGACGGACTGGAAAAAGGTTGGGCTGCCGGTTGGAAAAAGAACGGCTGGCGCAAATCTGATAAATCCCCTGCTTTAAATCCCGATCTGTGGGAGGAGTTATTGACCTTAGTGTCAGAGCATACGCTTACCTATCACTGGGTGCACGGTCATCAAGGTCACCCCGAAAATGAGCGTTGCGATGCGTTGGCGGTGGCACAATCTCAAAAATTCGCAGGTTGACCAAAGTATATGCATAAAATAGCGGAAAGTTCTACATTTTATGTATTGCAATCTCTACCAAAATGGTATATATTATTTTTGCAACGTTAAAGAATGAAAGGTGTACTCGACTGTATGATACAAAAAATGGTTTATGCCGATAACGCCGCTACCACAAAACTCGCTCCCGAAGCGCTAAAGGCAATGATGCCGTATCTTACCGAAGAATACGGTAACCCCTCCTCCCTGTATGCATTCGGACAGTCTGCACGCGAGGGGATCACGGCAGCACGCGAGACGATGGCGGCTTGCCTTGGATGTTTGCCTTCCGAAGTGTATTTTACTTCGGGCGGCAGTGAAGCGGATAACTGGGCGGTAAAAATGGCGGCTGCCGCGATGAAACGCAAAGGAAAACATCATATTATTTCCACCGTTTTTGAGCATCACGCCGTGTTGCATACGCTGGAAGCGCTTAAAAAACAAGGTTTTGAGATCACGCTGTTGCCGGTGTATGACAACGGTGTTGTACGAGTGGAAGACGTTGCCGCCGCTTTGCGTCCCGATACGGGGCTGGTAACGGTGATGTTCGCCAATAATGAGATCGGCACGATACAACCGATTGCCGAGATCGGTGCACTTTGCCGCAAAGAAGGCGTGCTGTTCCACACCGATGCGGTGCAAGCCGTCGGCCATATTCCGGTAAATTTTGCTCAAATGGATATCGATATGCTTTCGCTGTCGGCACATAAATTCCACGGTCCGAAAGGCGTGGGTGCCCTTTTGTGCCGTCGAGGTGTGCGGTTTGATAACCTCATTGACGGCGGCGCACAGGAAAATCGCCGCCGTGCAGGTACCGAGAACACGGCCGGCATTGTGGGTATGGCAACGGCATTGAAACTGTGCTGTGACCGATTGGAAAATACCGTGCCGACCATCAGCCAAAAACGTGATCGATTGATCGACGGCTTGCTCGGTGCATGTGTACGCAGTCGCTTGAACGGCGATCGCGCAATGCGTTTACCCGGTAACGTGAACATCAGTTTTGAAGGTATCGAGGGCGAAAGTTTGCTTTTGATGCTGGATATGTTCGGTATCTGTGCATCGTCCGGTTCGGCCTGTACGTCCGGTTCGCTCGATCCCAGTCACGTGTTGCTCTCGATCGGTTTGGAACACGCGGTGGCACACGGTTCGTTACGTTTGACGATTTCCGAAGACACCACCGATGACGATATTGCGTATATCTTGGAAAAAGTACCGCCTGTCGTAGCACGGCTGCGCGAAATGTCTCCGCTGTGGGAAACCATTATGAAAGCGGAGTGAACAGAAAGGAATTTGAGATTATGGCAGCATTTTACAGCGAAAAAGTAATGGACCATTTCACGAATCCCCGTAACGTTGGCGAAATTGAAAACGCAAACGGTATCGGTGAGATCGGTAACGCCAAGTGCGGCGATATCATGAAAATGTACATTCGTGTGGAAAACGGGATTATCGCCGATGTCAAATTTAAGACGTTCGGCTGTGGGTCGGCAATCGCCACCAGCTCTATCGCCACCGAAATGATTATGGGCAAAACCATCGAGGAAGCATTGCAGCTTTCCAACAAAGCGGTGGTGGAAGCGCTGGACGGTCTCCCCTCCCATAAAATCCACTGTTCGGTCTTGGCAGAACAAGCAATCAAAGCCGCGATCGCCGACTATTATCAACGCCAAGGTATTGATCCCGAGCCGATCGTGGGTAAACTGCAATCCGCCGAAGAGATCGAAGCGTGTCACCTGTAATACGGAAAACAGCCGTTACCGATAGAGGCAACGGCTGTTTTGTTTAATTTTCGAGATTCTGTGTCAAACTGTTACCGAAAGGAGTGCGACAGTTTGACGCGTTTTCTATACGGCATTTGCATAGCAGGTGTGATCGGAATGATACTTATCATCGGTTGGATATCCGTTACCCTGCTCTTTTTTTCGCATTACACCGTTTCCTCGTTCCTGATCTTGTGCATCTGCATCTGCGCCATAACCAGACCGTAATACACGCCTTTTTGGCGAATCAACTCGTTGTGTGTCCCCATCTCGGCAATACCGTGATCATCCAGCACAAAAATACGATCGGCATTACGCAAAGTGGATAGGCGGTGGGCAATCGCAAAAGTGGTACGTCCTTCGGTCAAGCGGTCCAATGCTTCTTGAATTTGAAATTCCGTTTCGGTATCCAAACTACTGGTTGCTTCATCCAATACAAGCAGGCGCGGTCGGTGTAAAATTGCACGAGCGATCGCAATACGCTGGCGTTCGCCGCCGGACAACGTGTAGCCGTGTTCGCCGACGTAGGTGTCGTATCCGTCGGGAAAACGCACGATAAACTCATGTGCATTGGCCATTTTGGCCGCTTGTATGATCTCAGCAGGGGTAGCATCGGGGTTGGCGTAGCGGATATTGTCGTATACGGAGCCGGTAAACAGAAACGTTTCTTGCAATACCACACCGATCTGTTTGTGTAAACATTCCTTGGAAAACTCGCGCAGATCGGTGCCGTCTATCGTGATACGCCCATCATCCACGTCGTATAAGCGCATAATCAAGTTGATAAGAGTGGATTTTCCCGAACCGGAAGCGCCCACAAGACCGATCATTTCGCCTTTTTTCACTTTGAAATTGATCTTATTCAATACGGGTTCGTACGAACGATACCCGAAAGTAACGTTTTCAAAACAGATGTCCCCCGCGATCTCTTTTTCAATCGCTTTCTCGTGTTCCGCAACCTCTACCTCTTCATCTAAGATATCATACATACGTTCAAGCGAATTGGTAAGGCGCATCAACATACGCGGCAAACGCGTGAGCCAACCGAGCGGACCGTACAACATAGCGGCATAGGCGGTAAACTGAGTAAGTTGACCGATGGTCATTTTGCCGCCGATCACATCCGCACCACCGAAATAATAAACAAAGAAGGATCCAACCGTCAATAGCAGTGTTACAAACGGATACAGGGTAGCAAAGAACTTTTCGTTACGTCGTTGCAGTTCGCGGTAACGCGCGGTATACCCTTTAAATCGCTCTGTTTCGCGCTTTTCCTGACCAAAGGATTTTACCACGCGAATACCGGAAATAATGTCTTGTAAACGGT